>NZ_LWGM01000199.1 GCF_001750215.1 Isoptericola variabilis
GCCGGCCCCGGGGGGCTCCGGCCCGACGACGGAGGCGGAGGTGGCGGCGCGCGTCGAGGCCGCGCTCGCGGAGCGCCTCGGCCAGCAGGTGCCGGCCGTCGCCGTCCGGGCCGACCGCCTCACCGCGGTCGTGGCAGCGAACCCGTTCCCGGACGCAGCGCGCGACGACCCCTCGCACCTCCTGGCGTACGTCCCGGCCGGACCCGTCGACCCGGACGGGATCGCCCGGCTCGCGCGGGAGCACCCCGGCCCCGAGCGCCTCGCGCTCGCCGCCGGCGCCCTCGTCGTCGAGTACCCGGCCGGGCTGGCGTCCTCGCGGCTGACCTCCGCGCGGATCGACCGGGCGGCCGGCACGTGGCTCACCGGGCGCAGCTGGAACACGGTGGCCCGCCTGCTCGCGCTCGCCCGGGAGCTCGAGGACTGACAAGCCTGGCCCACCGCTCGGCGCCGCGCCCGCCCGCGTGCCCACGAGCCGGACCGCCCGGCGAGCGGCACCGGCGCCCGTATATCCTGGAGCGCAGGGTGAGCCGGGAAGTCTGGTCGGCGACGCCGGTGGAAGCGCCGGCACCTCCACCGACCCCGAGACCGCAGAGGATGCCTGTGTCCGTCACGCCCGAACCCCCCACCACCACGCCCGCGCGCCCGACCGTTCCCGCCCGCCTGCGGGCCTGGGTCGGGCGGGAGACCACCGGCGGGCTCCTGCTCATCACCGCCGCCGCCCTGGCCCTCGTGTGGGCGAACTCGCCCTGGCGCGAGGGCTACGAGACGCTGTCCAGCACCGTCGTCGGGCCCCACGCGCTGCACCTCGACCTCACCGTCTCCGAGTGGGCCGCGGACGGGCTGCTCGCGATCTTCTTCTTCGTCGTCGGCCTGGAGCTCAAGCACGAGTTCGTGGCCGGGTCGCTGCGCAACCCCCGAGAGGCGGGCGTCCCGATGCTCGCCGCCGTGGGCGGCATGGTGGTGCCCGCCGCCATCTTCACGGTCGTGGTGGTCGCCCTCGGCGAGCCCTCCGCGCTGCACGGCTGGGCCATCCCGACGGCCACCGACATCGCCTTCGCCGTCGGCGTGCTCGCCGTCTTCGGCAAGGGCCTGCCCCTGGCCATCCGCACGTTCCTGCTCACGCTCGCCGTCGTGGACGACCTGCTCGCGATCGTCGTCATCGCCGTCTTCTACTCCGACGACCTGAACCTGCTCTTCCTCGCGGGCGCGCTGGCCGTGATCGCGCTCGGCGCCTGGTACGTGCGCACCCGCCGGCCGCGCTGGTGGCTGCTGCTGCCGCTCGGCGTCGTCGCGTGGGGCCTCATGCACGCCTCGGGCGTGCACGCCACGGTGGCGGGCGTGCTGCTCGGCTTCACGGTCCCGGCGATCGCCATGCACGGCGAGACCGGCCCGCGCACCCTGCGCTACGCCCACGCCGTGGAGCCGTGGTCGCAGGGCTTCGCCCTGCCGGTGTTCGCCTTCCTCGCCGCGGGCGTCAACATCGTCGACGGCGGCGGCCCGGCGGAGATCCTGGGCCAGCCGGTCGTGCCGGCCATCGCGCTGGGGCTCGTGGTGGGCAAGGTCGTCGGCGTGCTCGGCACGACGGCGCTGGTCACCCGCCTGACGCCGCTGCGGCTCGCCCAGGGCATCGGTGTGCGCGACCTGCTGCCCGTGGGCCTGCTCGCCGGCATCGGCTTCACCGTCGCGCTGCTGGTGGCCGAGCTGTCGTACGGGCACGGGTCCGAGCACACCGAGGGCGCCAAGGCCGCGATCCTGCTCGCCTCGTTCGCCGCCGCCGCCCTCGGCGCGCTGTGCCTGCGCTGGGACGCCCGCAAGGCGCGCAGCGCGGACATGAACCTCGACGGCGTGGCCGACGACGTGCGCGAGTACATCGGAGACACCAAGCCCCGCGGCTGACCCCCGTTGTGGGTACAGGACACGCCGTGCGATCCGTGGATCGCACGGCGTGTCCTGTACCCACACCGTTCCTGGGGTGCTGTTCCTGGGGCGCTCCGCTCGGGGGCGCCGGGACGCGGCCGGCGGTCGTCGTCGCCGCGGTCCCTCGCACGGAACGCGCCCCCAGGGGCCGAGGCTGTGGACGACGGCGCCGGCGTGGCGCCGCCGCGGGCAGCGTCGAGCCATGGACACCTTCGGCGCACCCCTGCTCCCCGGCGACCTCGTCGAGGACGACGACCAGCTGCTCGAGCTCGCCGCCTTCCTGGCCGGCGACGCCCGACCACGCCGCCGCTGCCTGCTGCTCACCTGGCTCGACGCGGACGACCGCGTGCCCGGCGTGCTGCTGCCGCTGCACGGCATCCCCGACCTGCCCGACGCCGAGCGCTCCGGCCGGTTCGGCCGGCTCGCCGCCGGGGTGGTGAGCGAGCACCTGCCCGGCGGCAGCGTGGTCGCCCTGCTGGAGCGGCCCGGCGGCGCGGCCATCGCGGCGAGCGACCGGGCCTGGAACGCGATGCTGCGCGCGCAGGCGCACGAGCGCGGGTTCCGGGTGCGCGGCTTCTTCGTCGCGGCGGGCGGCCAGGTCCGCCCGCTCACCCTGGACGACGCCGGGTGACGTTGTACGCGACGCGCGGGCGCGTCGTCGCCCGGGGTCAGCGCCGCGACGTGCGCGAGCGCAGCGACCGGAACGCCAGCACGAAGCTCACCAGCCCCACGCCCGCGATCGCGGCCAGGCCCTGCGCCAGCGGCACGATCTCCCAGCCGTCGGTGATCAGCGACCGCAGCGCCGCCAGGAGGTAGGTGACGGGGTTGAACCGCGCGGCGGTCGCGAGCCAGCCGCTCAGGGCCTCCAGGGGCAGGAACGTCGTGGTGAGGAAGGCGAACGGGAAGAACAGCAGGAAGCTCGAGTTCACGGCCGCCGGGCTGCCGGTGCGCAGCGCGATGGCGTATGGGAAGCCCGTGAACGCCAGGCCCCAGAGACCGGCCAGGAGGAGGAAGACGCCGATGCCCGCGACGCCCGTGACGAACTGGACCCCGAGCAGGTAGCCCAGCACCACGACCGGCACCGACAGCGCGACGACCAGGGCCAGGTCGGCGAGCATCAGCCCGAGCAGCAGCGAGGTGCGGTGCATCGGGGTCACCAGCAGCCGGTCGAAGTAGCCGCCGGTGATGTCCACGACCAGGGCGTTCGCGCGGGAGATCCCGGTGACGGCGAAGACGATCGCGACGGGGATCTGGAACGCCTCGAAGTCGCCGACCCCCGCGAACGACGCGACGTCGGACAGCGTGCCGACGTTGACGGCGAAGAAGAACAGCGGGATGACCAGCGCCGGATAGATGGCCTCCGGCTCGCGCGGGATCTGCCGCAGCGCGCGGATCGCCACCGAGGTGAGGTCGCGCCAGAAACCCGCGGGCCGGCCCGCGGTGACCGCGCGGGCGGGCGGGACGGCGGGAGCCGTGCCGGCGGTCATCCGAGGGCCGTCCTGTCCTCGTCGGCGATGCGCTCGCCGGTGACGCTGAAGAACACGTCGTCCAGCGTCGGGCGCCGCAGGGCGAGCTCGCGGACCTCCACGCCGTCGTGCGCGAGCGCGAGCGCCAGGGGGCTGATCGCCTTGGCGCCGTCCTCCACGGACGCCACGAGGCTGTGGCCGTCGCGGCCGACGTCGAGCACGCCCGGCACCCGGCTCAGGGTGGACCGCGCCCGGTCGAGCTCGCCGTCGACGTCGACCACCACGAGGTCGGTGCCGATCGTGCGCTTGAGCTCGGCCGGCGTCCCCTCGGCGACGATCGCGCCGCGGTTGATGATGCCGACCCGCCCGGCGAGCTCGTCCGCCTCCTCCAGGTACTGGGTGGTGAGGAACACGGTCACGCCGAGGTCGCGGTTGAGGCGCCGCACCTCGGCCCACACGCTGGCGCGGCTGACCGGGTCCAGGCCGGTCGTCGGCTCGTCGAGGAACAGCACCTGCGGGTCGTGCACGAGCGCCAGCGCCAGGTCCAGGCGCCGCTTCATGCCGCCGGAGTAGGTGGCGACCCGGTCGCCGAGGGCGTCGCCGATGTCGATGAGCTCGCGCAGCTCGGCGACGCGCGCCGCCGTGCGGCGCCTGTCCATCCCGTAGAAGCGGCCCTGCAGGCGCAGCATCTCCTCGCCGGTCTGCTTGTCGTCCAGCGCCGCCTCCTGCAGGGCGACGCCGATGCGCAGGCGGACGGCGGTGGGCTCCGTCAGCACGTCGTGGCCGGCCACCCGGGCGCTGCCGGACGTCGGGGCCAGGAGCGTGCACAGCACGCGGGTCAGGGTCGACTTGCCCGCGCCGTTCGGGCCGAGGAACCCGTAGATCTGGCGTTCCTCGACGTCGAGGTCCACCCCCGCCACGGCGAGGTTGGTGCCGAACCGCTTCTCGACGGCGTGCGCGGTGATCGCGGGCTCTGCCACGTGTCCTCCCGACTGGCGGCGGTCCACGGTCCGCCGGCCGCCCGCTCCGTCGCGGTCGCGTCCCGCCGCTCCCCGCCGTCGGACCGCGGGGACGCCGGACGTCCACGCCCCAGTCTCGACGGTCCGGCGCACGCAGGGGAAGACCGCCGCGGGGAGCAACCCTCCGAGAAAACCCGACGCGGGTGCATCCGGACGGCCCCGGGCGGCGAAGTACAGGTGTCAGCGGTCCGCGCGACCGGCACGGACCCCGTCCGACGCCTGGAGGACAGCATGAACAGCACCGCACGACGCAGCGCCGTGATCGTCGGCGCCGCCGGGCTCGTCGCCCTCGGCGCGCTCGCCGCGCCCGCCTCGGCCGACACCGCGGAGAACGCCTCGCTCTCCGTGCTGCACGGCGTCCCCGACACGCCCGTCGACGTCTGGGTGAACGACGAGCGCACGCTCGACGACTTCCAGCCGGGCGACCTGGCCGGCCCGCTCGACCTGCCCGCCGGCACCTACTCCGTCGCGATCACGGCGACGGACGCCGGCGACGCCAGCCAGCCGGTGATCGGCCCGGTCGACCTGTCGCTCGAGGCGGGCGGGAGCTACACCGCCGTCGCGCACCTCGACGCGGACGGCCAGCCCACCGCCACGCTCTTCACGAACTCGACGGAGCAGACGGCCGCCGGCGAGGGCCGGCTCACCGTGCGGCACGTCGCGGCGGCGCCCGCGGTGGACGTCCTCGCGGGCGACCAGGCCGTGATCACCGGCCTGGAGAACCCGGACGAGCAGGTGCTCGACCTGCCGGCCGGCACCGTCTCGGCGGCGGTCGCCGCGGCCGGCACCACCGAGCCGGTGCTCGGCCCGGCCGACGTCACCGTCGCCGAGGGCGTCAACACCATCGCGTACGCGTGGGGCAGCCTCGAGGACGGCAACCTCGCGCTCGCCACGCAGACCGTGGAGGGCCTGCACTCCTCCCCCGACGGCGTCGCGGCCGGCCTTTCCGGCGCGGCCGCCGAGCCCTCGACGGGCAGCACCGTGGCGACCGTGGCGATCTCCGTCGCGGTGAGCATCGTCGGCATGGCGCTGGTGGCCGCGGGCCTGCTCGCGGTGCGCGGCCAGCGCGCCCGGCGCGTGCCCGAGGCGGTCGGCGTCCGGCACGACGACGTCGACCGGCGGGCATGACCCGGCCCCGTCCCG
>NZ_LWGM01000002.1 GCF_001750215.1 Isoptericola variabilis
GTGAGCACCAGGCCCACCACGAGCATGCCGCGCTGCAGGCCCACGCTCTGGCGCAGCTGGCGCACCACCGGGGCCTTGCGCAGGGCGCTCGCGCAGGCCGGCGACGAGCTCGGCCGCGAGGCCGCGCAGCGGCCCCTGGGCGCCGATGCCCACGAGGCCGTCGAGCACGACGTCGGCCGCCGCGACGTCGTCGAGCACGGCGTCCCACCGCTCGCGTCCCGCGGGCTCGTGCAGCGCGACGACCCGTCCGCCGGCGCGGCGCAGGGCGACGAGCCCGCCGGCGTGCGCGCGGGCGTCGACGAGCAGCGCGGTGACCGCCATCCCCCGCACCGCCAGGTGCGCCCCGGCGTGCAGGGCGTCCCCGCCGTTGTTGCCGGCGCCGACGAGCAGCACGGCGCGGGCGCCGCGGACCGGCCCGTCGGCGAGCTCGCCGTCGACCCCTGGCGTGGCACGGCGCCGCGCGACGTCGCGCACCACCACCGCGGCCAGGGCGAACGCCGCGCGCTCCATGAGCGGGACGCCCGCGTCCAGCAGCGGCTTCTCGGCGGCGCGCACCGCACCGGAGTCCCAGGCCTCGATCATGGGGACCACTGTGGCAGGCGGCGGGTGGCCGGGCACGCGCTGACGTGGGGGCATACGCTGCGCCCATGCGATTCGGACTCTTCATCCCCCAGGGATGGCGCTTCGACCTCACGGACGTCGAGCCGGGCGACCACTGGAAGACGATGCTGTCTCTCCTCCACTACGCGGACAACGCGGCGGCCGGCGAGGCCGTCCCGGGCGGGCCCTTCGCCTGGGAGTCCGTGTGGGTCTACGACCACTTCCACACCACGCCGGTGCACAGCACCGAGGCCACGCACGAGGCGTGGACGCTGATGGCGGCGTTCGCGGCGGCCTCCCAGCGCGTGCGCCTGGGCCAGATGTGCACCTGCATGTCCTACCGCGAGCCCACCTACCTGGCGAAGGTCGCCTCGACCGTGGACCACGTCTCCGGGGGCCGCGTCGAGATGGGCATCGGCGGCGGCTGGTACGAGCACGAGTGGCGGGCGTACGGCTACGGCTTCCCGTCCGCCGGCGAGCGGCTGCGCGCCCTGGACGAGGGCGTGCAGATCATGGCGAGCATGTGGCGCACCGGGTCCTCGGGCACGTTCGAGGGCCAGCGCTACCAGGTGGACGGTGCCCTGTGCTACCCGCAGCCGCTGCAGCAGCTGCCCGTGGGCGACGGCGGCGCCGACGTGCCGAGCATCCCGCTGTGGATCGCCGGCGGCGGCGAGAAGAAGACGCTGCGCATCGCCGCGCAGCACGCGCAGTACACCAACTTCGACGGCTCGCCCGAGGGCTTCGCGCACAAGTCGGAGATCCTGGCCCAGCACTGCAAGGACGTCGGCCGCGACTTCGACGAGATCACCCGCTCCGCCAACTACAACGTGGTGATCGGCGAGAACCAGGCCGAGGTCGACGACCGGCTCGCCTGGGTCGAGGCGCACTACCGCAAGCACACGCCCGAGCACGCCGACGGCCAGATCGAGTCGTGGCGCAACGGCCCGCTGGTGGGCACGCCCGAGCAGATCACCGAGACGCTCCAGGGCCTCAAGGACCAGGGCCTCGGCTACACGATCACGTACTTCCCGAACGCCGCGGCCGACCGCGACCAGATCGAGCTCTTCCAGCGCCAGGTCGTCCCGGAGCTCCAGGACTGACCCACCGCACCACGGACGACGACGGCCCGGGACGCCCAGCGTCCCGGGCCGTCGTCGTCCCGCCCGCCCCCGCGGCGCGTCACCGCTCCGCCACCACCATCGCGGACGCGATCCCCGCGTCGTGCGAGATCGACAGGTGCCACGACGTGACGCCCAGCTCCTCGGCGCGCGCCTGCACGGTGCCGCGCAGCTCGACGCGCGGCGGTCCCCCGAGCACGCGGTGCACGGTCGCGTCGTGCCAGCGCAGGTCGCCGGGGGCCCCGAGCGCCTTGGCGATCGCCTCCTTGGCCGCGAACCGGGCGGCCAGGGACGACGCGGGCAGGTCCCGCTCCTCGGGCGTGAACAGCCGCTCCCGCAGCCGCGGCGTGCGCTCCAGCGTCGCCATGAACCGGTCGACGTCGACCACGTCGATGCCCACGCCGACGATCACGCGCGCACCCCCGCAGCACCCGGCTCGACGAGGTCCTGCGGCTCGACGAGGTGGCGCCACCGGAACCACTTGCGCTCGAGCTCGGCGTCGAGGTCGACGTCGAACCGCCGCGCCACCAGCAGCAGCTGGGCCAGCACGTCGGCGACCTCGGCGCGGAACGCCGCCTCCGGGTCGCCGTCGCGGTCCCGCGAGCGCCCGGAGCGGGCCAGGTAGGCCTGCACGAGCTCGCCCATCTCCTCCTGCAGCTTGAGCACCAGCCAGTCGTCGGTGCGCTCCACGCCGAACCGGCGCTCGTAGACCCGGGAGATGACCTCCAGCTCGTCGGCGAGGTCGGCCAGCCGGGTGCCGCCGGCCGGGAGGCCCGGGCGGCCGGGTGGGATCGCTGCGGCGTCGCTCATGGGCCCGATCCTCCCACCCCGCCGGCGCCCGCCCGGCGCTCTCCGCCCCGGCCGTCAGCGACCGGTCCGCACGACGACGGCGGGGCGGCGGGGTCCGCACCCCACCGCCCCGCCGTCGTGGCCGGCGCCCGCCGTCAGCGGGCGAGCCGGCGGCGCGTCACTCGACGGTGACCGACTTGGCCAGGTTGCGCGGCTGGTCGACGTCGAGCCCCTTGGCCGTGGCCAGGGCCATGGCGAAGATCTGCAGCGGCACCACGGCCAGCAGCGGCTGGATCAGCGTCGGCACCTGCGGGATCCAGAAGATCTCGTCGGCGTACCGGCGCACCTCGTCGTCGCCGTCCTCCGCGATGACCAGGGTGCGGGCGCCGCGGGCGCGGATCTCCTGGATGTTGGACACGACCTTGGAGTGCAGCGAGTCGCGGCCGCGCGGCGACGGCACGACGACGAACACCGGCTGGCCCTCGTCGATCAGCGCGATCGGGCCGTGCTTGAGCTCGCCGGCGGCGAAGCCCTCGGCGTGGATGTAGGCGAGCTCCTTGAGCTTCAGCGCGCCCTCGAGCGCCACCGGGAAGCCCACGTGGCGGCCCAGGAACAGCACGGAGGTCGCGTCCTGCATCGACCGCGCGGTGGCGCGCACGTATTCGCCGCGCTCGATGACCGTCTGGATCTTGGCCGGCACGTCCCGCAGCTCGCCGAGCAGGTAGGCGACCTCGTCGGCGAACTTGTTGCCCCGCAGCTGGGCCAGGTACAGGCCGAGCAGGTAGGCGGCGGTGATCTGCGACAGGAATGCCTTGGTCGAGGCGACGGCGATCTCCGGGCCGGCGTGGGTGTAGAGCACCGCGTCCGACTCGCGCGGGATCGTGGAGCCCTGGGTGTTGACGATGGACAGCACCTTGGCGCCCTGCTCGCGGGCGTGGCGCACGGCCATGAGCGTGTCCATGGTCTCGCCCGACTGCGAGATCGCCACGACGAGCGTCTTCTCGTTGAGGATCGGGTCGCGGTAGCGGAACTCGTGGGCGAGCTCCACCTCGACCGGGATGCGGCACCAGTGCTCGATGGCGTACTTGGCCACGTGGCCGGCGTAGGCGGCGGTGCCGCAGGCGATGACGATGATCTTGTCGACGGCGCGCAGCACGGCCTCGTCGATGCGGATCTCGTCGAGGGTCAGGTTGCCGTCCACGTCGGTGCGGCCCAGCAGCGTGTCCGCCACCGCGTGGGGCTGGTCGTGGATCTCCTTGTCCATGAAGGACTCGAAGCCGCTCTTCTCGGCGGCGGCCGCGTCCCAGTCCACGGTGAACCGCTTGGCCTCGGCCGGCTTGGCGTCGAAGTCGACGACGTCGACGGTCGTCGGCGTGATCGTCACGATCTGGTCCTGGCCGAGCTCCAGCGCCTCCTTGGTGAAGGCGATGAACGCGGCGACGTCCGAGCCGAGGAAGTTCTCCCCCTCGCCCAGGCCCACCACCAGCGGAGAGTCGTGCCGGGCGCCCACGACCTTCAGCGGGTCGTCGGCGTGCACGGCCAGCAGCGTGAAGGTGCCCTCGAGGCGGCGGGCCGTGGCGGCCATGGCCTCGGTGAGGTCCCCGGCGCGGCGGTACTCGCGCGCCAGGAGCTGGGCGGCCACCTCGGTGTCCGTCTCGCTGCGGAAGAAGACGCCCTCGGCGAGCAGCTCCTTCTTCAGCTGGGCGAAGTTCTCGATGATGCCGTTGTGGATGACGGCGAGCCGGTCGCCGTCCGCCAGGTGCGGGTGGGCGTTGACGTCCGTGGGGCCGCCGTGCGTGGCCCAGCGGGTGTGCCCGATCGCCGACGTGGCCTCCGGCATGGGGTGCGCCTCGAGCTCCCCGACCAGGTTGCCGAGCTTGCCCGACTTCTTGGCGAACGCCACGTCGTCGCGCCCGGGGCCGACGAGCGCGACGCCGGCCGAGTCGTACCCGCGGTACTCCAGCCGACGCAGGCCCTCCAGGGCCACCTCCAGGGGGTGCCCCGAGGGCACCGGGGTGGTCTCGGTCGTCGCCTGCTGACCTGCCGACAGCCCGAGACCCGTGTACCCGACGATTCCGCACATGCGGGCGATTCTAGTGGCGCCCGCCGACCCGGACTTCCCCCACCGAGGGGCCCGGCCGGGTGAGACTTCCCGCGCCGGGCGGGTGAGCCCCGCCCGGGCGCCCTAGCGTCGGGGCGTGCAACCGTCCGTCCGCATCGGCCTGTCGGGGTGGCGCTACGCCTCCTGGCGCGGCCGCTTCTACCCCGCCGGGCTCCCCCAGCGCCTCGAGCTGGCGCACGTCGCCGCCACGTTCCCCACCGTCGAGCTCAACGGGTCCTTCTACTCCACCCAGCGTCCCTCGTCCTACCTCGCTTGGCGCGACCAGACGCCGCCGGGGTTCACGTTCGCCGTCAAGGGCGGGCGCTTCGTCACGCACATGAAGCGGATGCGCGGGGTGCGCACCCCGCTGGCGAACTTCTTCGCCAGCGGCGTGCTCGCGCTCGGCGACCGGCTGGGGCCGGTGCTGTGGCAGCTGCCGGAGCGCGAGCGGCTGGACCTCGACGTCCTGGCCGACTTCCTCGCCCTGCTGCCGCGGTCCACGGCCGCCGCGGGGCGGCTCGCCGAGGAGCACGACGACCGGCTCCGGGCGGAGCCGTGGACCCACGCGGACGCCGACCGCCCGCTGCGGCACGCCCTCGAGGCGCGGCACGAGTCGTTCGCCGACCCGGCCGCGCTGCGCCTGCTGCGCGAGCACGACGTCGCGCTCGTCGTCTCCGACGGTGCCGGGCGCTGGCCGGTGCTCGACCACGTCACCGCCGCGCTCGTGTACGTGCGGCTGCACGGCCCGGCCGAGCCGCTCTACGCCACGGCGTACGACCCGCCGCTGCTCGACGGCTGGGCCCGCCGGGTGCGCGCGTGGCACGACGCCGGCCACGACGTCGTCGTGTACCTCGACAACGACGTCGACGCGCACGCGCCGCGGGACGCGACGGCGCTCGCGGAGCGCCTCGCCGACGTCGCCGTCCCGGCGCCCGGCGCACCGGTGGCCGTCCCGGCCCGCGGCCGGGCGCGGCGCGGGGCCGCGGGGTGACGGCGGCGGCCGGGTCCACGGGCGGGCCCCCGTCCTGGTGGCAGCCGGGGCTGCGGCAGAATCGGTCCGTGGCCGCCCTCTCCCAGGACGCGTCCGGCGCCGCGCCGTCCGCGTCCAGCACCGCACCCTCCGGCTCCCCGCTCGTGGGCCCGGCCCCCGTGTCGCCGTACGTCGACCTCGACCGCGCCGCCTGGAGCCGCCTGTCGGAGTCCACGCCGCTGCCGCTGACCGACGCGGACGTCGAGCGGCTGCGCGGCCTCGGCGACCCGATCGACCTCGCGGAGGTCGACGCCGTGTACCGGCCGTTGTCGCGCCTGCTCAACCTGTACGTCAATGCCACCACCGGGCTGCACCGCGCCACCTCGACGTTCCTGCGCGAGGCCGCGCCGCGCACGCCGTACGTCATCGGCGTCGCCGGGTCGGTCGCCGTCGGCAAGTCGACGACGGCGCGCATCCTGCGCGAGATGCTGGCCCGCTGGCCCGAGACCCCGCACGTGGAGCTGGTCACCACCGACGGCTTCCTCTACCCCAACGCGGAGCTGCGCCGCCGTGGCCTGCTGGAGCGCAAGGGCTTCCCCGAGTCGTACGACCGCCGGGCGCTGGTGCGGTTCGTCTCGCGCGTCAAGGCCGGCCAGGAGGAGGTGCGCGCGCCCGTCTACTCGCACGTCACCTACGACATCGTGCCGGGCGCCGAGGTGGTGGTGCGCCGGCCGGACGTGCTGGTCGTCGAGGGCCTCAACGTGCTGCAGCCCGCGCGGCCGAGCGCCGCCGACGAGCCGACGGTCGCCGTCAGCGACTTCTTCGACTTCTCCATCTACGTCGACGCGCGCACGCGCAACATCCGGCAGTGGTACGTGGACCGGTTCCTCAAGCTGCGGCAGACGGCGTTCTCCCGCCCGGAGTCGTACTTCCGCCGCTACGCCGACCTGTCCGACGTCGAGGCCACGGAGAAGGCGCTGTCGATCTGGGAGTCGATCAACGCCCCGAACCTCGAGCACAACATCCTGCCCACCCGGGGCCGGGCCACCCTGGTGCTGACCAAGGGGACCGACCACGCGGTGCAGCGGGTGCGCCTGCGCAAGCTCTGACGACCGGCGACCCTGCCGGCTCCCGCACTCCGGCCGCGGCCCCGAGGGCCGCCGGGTCAGGCGGCGACGTCGTCGCGCGCGGCGGGCCGTGGCGCCACGGCGTGCGCGAGCGCCTCCTGGGTGCGCTCGGCGGCCCGGCGGCGGGTGAGCCGGCGCACCACCTGGTCGAGCAGGACGCCGAGCAGGACGCCGACCACGACGCCGACGACCATCGCGAGCAGCGGGTGGTGCTCGAGCCACGCACCGGCGACGATGCCGATGAGCATCGAGTAGACCGCCCACGTGACGGCGGCGATGGCGGAGAAGATCATGAAGCGGCGGCGGGGGTACCCGACGGCGCCGGCGGACATGTTGACCGCCACGCGCCCGATGGGCACGTAGCGCGCCGCGATGATGAACGACGCGCCGCGGCGGGCCAGCGCGTGCCGGGCGAAGGCCACCGCCTCGCGGCCGCGGCGGGTGCGCAGCACGCGGATCCGGTCGGTGCCCACCTTCTTGCCGATCTGGTAGGCGATCTGGTCGCCGATCCAGGCGCCCACGGCGGCGGTCATGAGGATGCCCGGCAGCCACGGCTCGCCGGACGACCGCGCGGCGACGGACAGGGTGATGATGACCGACTCGCTGGGCAGCGGCGGGAAGAAGCCGTCGATGGTCGCCAGCGCCGTCATCACGGGGTAGACCCAGGGGGACCCGGCGAGCTGGAGGATCCAGCCCTGCAGCTGGTCCAGGAACGTCGTCAGATCCATGGGCGATCCCTCGCGTCGGTCGGGCGTCCCCACCCGGTCGGCCGGCACCGGCCGGTGCCGAGACCCAGCCTAGGTTCCGCACCGCCCCGGATCATCGGTGATCGCCCGGGGACCACCCTGATCCTTCGAACCTTCACCCGGGGTTCACCTGCGCCGGGCCCGCGTCAGCCCAGCGGGAAGCCGAGCGCCTCGGCGGCCGGGCGCGGGTCGGGCGACGCCGACCAGTACCTCAGGAGGTTGTCGTTCGACGTCAGGGACCGCGGCTCCGCGTGGTCGAGGTACAGCTCGCCGCGCAGGTGGTCGGTCTCGTGCTGCACGATGCGCGCCGGCCAGCCGGCCAGCACCTCGTCGACCGGCGCCCCGGTGGCGTCCTGGCCGGTGAGGCGCACCCGCCGGTGCCGCGCGACGACGGCCTGCCAGCCGTGCACGGACAGGCAGCCCTCGAAGAACGCCGCGCGCCCGCCGTCGGCGCCGCCCGGCCCGGCGGCCGGCGCGTAGTCGGGGTTGACCAGCACGCGGAACGGCAGCGCCGTGCGCTCGCGCGGGTCGCCGGGCGCGCCGCGGTCCTCGACGACGGCGACCGCGAGGCCGATGCCGACCTGCGGGGCCGCGAGCCCCACGCCGGGGGCGGCGTGCATCGTGCGGCGCATGACCTCCACCAGGCGCGGCAGCACGTCGCCGAGCTGGCCCGTGTACGGGGCGGCCGGGGTGCGCAGCACCGGGTCGCCCGCCTGGACGATCGGCAGCACGCCGTCGCCCACCGCGTCCAGCAGGGCGGCGACGGCGTCGCGCAGCTCCGGGTCGGGCGCGCCCCACCCGCCACCGCCGAGCGGGCCCGGGTCGGTCACAGGGCGAGCCGGTCGCGCACCACGGCGGCGAGGGTCTCGGCGACCCCGTCGGCCTGCGTCTGCGTGGCCGCCTCCACCATGACCCGCACCACCGGCTCGGTTCCGGACGGGCGCAGCAGCACCCGGCCGGTCTCGCCGAGCAGCGCCTCGGCGTTCTCGACGGCGGCGAGCACGCCCGCGTCGGTGCCGGCCCGGGCCTTGTCGACGCCGCGGACGTTGACGAGGGTCTGCGGCAGGCGC
Organism: Isoptericola variabilis; assembly: GCF_001750215.1. GTDB lineage: Bacteria > Actinomycetota > Actinomycetes > Actinomycetales > Cellulomonadaceae > Puerhibacterium > Puerhibacterium variabilis_A. The sequence goes on from NZ_LWGM01000002.1 coordinate 8,522, forward strand.
GGGATCTCGGCGGCGAGGTCGGCCAGGCGCTTGCCCGACCGCTTCACCTCGGCGGCGACGTGCAGGGCGGTCAGGACCCCGTCGCCGGTGGTCGCGTGGTCGGCGAGGATGATGTGCCCGGACTGCTCGCCGCCGAGGCCGTAGCCGCCCGCGCGCATCTCCTCGAGCACGTACCGGTCCCCCACCGCGGTCTGCAGGGTGGTGATGCCGGCGTCCTTCATCGCGAGCAGCAGCCCGAGGTTGCTCATCACGGTCACGACGAGGGTGTCCTGCGGCAGCGCGCCGCGCTCCTGGAGCGAGCGCGCGAGGATGCCCAGGATCTGGTCACCGTCGACGAGCACGCCGCCGTGGTCGACCGCCAGGCAGCGGTCCGCGTCACCGTCGAACGCCACGCCGAAGTCGGCCTCGGCGGCCACGACCACGGCCTGCAGCTGCTCGGGGTGCGTGGAGCCGGCCTTCTCGTTGATGTTGCGGCCGTCGGGGCTTGCGTTGATGACGACGACGTCGGCGCCGGCCAGGCGCAGCGCCTCCGGACCCACCTGGCTGGCGGCGCCGTTGGCGGCGTCGACGGCGATCCGCAGGCCGTCCAGCGGGCGGTGGTCCGGCGTGGTGCCGATGCTCGCGGTGAGGTGGGCGACGTACTGCTGCTGGGCGATGCCCGTGTCCACGCGCACGCGCCCGACGGCGGCGCCGGTGGGCCGCTCCCACTCCTCGCCCAGGCGCGCGGCGATCTTGTCCTCGATCGCGTCGTCGAGCTTGAGGCCGCCGCGCTGGAAGAACTTGATGCCGTTGTCCGGCATCGGGTTGTGCGAGGCCGAGATCATCACGCCGAGGTCGGCCTCCATCGCGCCGACGAGGTACGCCAGCGCCGGCGTGGGCAGCACGCCGAGGTCGACGACGTCGACGCCCGCGCTCGCCAGGCCGGCGGTGACCGCCGCGCCGAGGAACTCGCCCGACGCGCGGGGGTCGCGGCCCACGACGGCGCGGGGGCGGCGGCCGGTGAACTCGGGCGACGAGCCGAGCTCGTGCGCGGCCGCGCTGCCCAGGTCCAGGGCGAGCTCGGCGGTGACGTCCCGGTTGGCGAGGCCGCGCACCCCGTCGGTGCCGAACAGTCGAGCCATGGATCCTCCTCGTGGTGAAAACTCGTCCGATCGTAGACGCCCTGCCGCGCGCAGCCCGAGCCGCGCGGGCGCCGCCGGGACGGCCGACGGCCCCGCCGGACGATGTCCGACGGGGCCGTCGTGCGATCTCGCAGGAGCGAGCGCGATCAGCGCTTGCTGTACTGCGGGGCCTTGCGGGCCTTCTTGAGACCGGCCTTCTTCCGCTCGACGACGCGGGCGTCGCGCGTGAGGAAGCCGGCCTTCTTCAGGGCGGGGCGGTTGGCCTCGCGGTCGATCTCGTTGAGCGCGCGGGCGATGCCCAGGCGCAGGGCGCCGGCCTGGCCGGACGAGCCACCGCCGTCGATGCGGGCGATGACGTCGAAGCGGCCCTCGACCTCGACCAGCTTCAGCGGGGAGTTGACCAGCTGCTGGTGCACCTTGTTCGGGAAGTAGTCCTCGAGGGTGCGGCCGTTGATCTTCCACTGGCCGGTGCCGGGGACGAGGCGCACGCGCGCCACGGCCTCCTTGCGGCGGCCCAGGGCCTGGCCCGGGGCGGTGATGGACTGGCCGCGGTCGGCGACGTCCGCCGCGGTCTCGGTCGTGTAGGTGCTGGGGACGTTCTCCAGCTCGGTGTCCACGGTGGTCTCTGCCACGTCAGAATCCTTCGTTCAGCTCGGCGGCAGCGGCTCAGGCCTGCTGCGCCACCTGGGTGATCTCGAACGGCTTGGGCTGCTGGGCGGCGTGCGGGTGCTCCGAGCCGCGGTAGACCTTCAGCTTCGACAGCTGCTGACGGCCGAGGCTGTTCTTGGGGAGCATGCCGCGCACGGCCTTCTCCACGGCGCGCTCGGGGTTCTTCTCGAGCAGCTCGCCGTAGGCGACGGAACGCAGACCACCCGGGTAGCCGGAGTGGCGGTAGGCCATCTTCGAGTTCCGCTTGTCGCCGGACAGGGCGACCTTGTCGGCGTTGATGACGACGACGAAGTCACCGCCGTCGACGTGCGGGGCGAAGGTCGGCTTGTGCTTCCCGCGCAGGAGCGTGGCGACCTGGCTGGCCAGGCGGCCCAGGACGACGTCGGTCGCGTCGACGACGTACCAGTCACGCTGGACGTCGCCGGGCTTCGGGGTGTACGTACGCACGGTTCGTAACCTTTTCGTTTCGGGTCGTCGGGCGAGAAGCGGCGCCCGATGAGTCAGGTGTTGTGCGCGGGATGCTCCGGGTGACGTCCTGGCCGTGCGTCGACATCGGCGAGTGGGCGCACCGTCGACACGGGACGTCGGAGCGGGAGCACAACGACTCATCAGTCTAGGGGTGGGCAGGCGGCAGGGTCAAAGCGACGCCGCTCACCCCCCGCCCGTCCCGCCGCGCGCCCGCGGTCTCGCGCTGCGACGACGGCGGCTCGGGTGCACGGTGGAGGCATGACCGAGGAGACCCCTGCCACCAGGCCCGACCCGGAGCTCGTCGCCGAGGGCGACACCAACCAGCTCGCGAACGACGACACCCTGATGCCCTACCCGGGGCGCGAGGAGCCGCTCGACCAGGGCTACTCCCCGCCCGAGCGGGACATGACCGGCCGCTGGGGCGAGACCGAGTGGGAGCAGGCGCACGACGAGCCGATGGACCGCCGGCTGGCCGCCGAGGAGCCCGAGGTGTGGGACCCCGACGCGCCGCGCCCCGACGCCACGCGCGCCGGGCGGATCGCGGCGGACCCCGACGCCGAGGAGGACCTCGGCCCCGGGGAGGGCGGCTCGCGCACGAACTCGGTCTACGGCTCCGACGTCGGCATCGACGGCGCGGCCGCGTCGGCCGAGGAGGCCGCCGTGCACTGGACGAAGGACCCGGGCGAGACGACCGACTGACCGGCGCCCGCCGGCCCGGCGCCGCTCACCGCGCGGGCAGCGCCGGGTCGGCCACCTCCTCGTCCATCCGCAGCGCCCGGACCCGGTCCGCGCGGGCCGCGAGCTCGTCGTCGGCCGGGTACACGACCTCCTCGAGGACGAGCCCCAGCGCGGGCACCACCGCCGCGTTCGCCTCGCGCCGCCGCGAGCCGAGCACCTCCGCCGGCCACCGCACGTCCCGGCGCCCCTCCCCCACCGCCACGGACGCGCCGACGAGCGCGCGCACCATGTTGTGGCAGAACGCGTCGGCCACCACGCTCGCGACCACCAGCCCGGCGTCGGGCCCCTCGTCGGGCCGCTCCCACGACATGTGCTGCAGCTCGCGGATCGTCGTGGCGCCGGGCCGCGGCTTGCAGAAGGCCGCGAAGTCCCGCAGCCCCAGCAGCGGCTGGACGGCGGCGTGCATCGCCTCCTCGTCCAGCGGCCGCCGCGCCCACAGCACGTGGGTGCGCCGCAGCGGGTCGCGCAGCGACGCGGTGTCGGCGATGCGGTAGGCGTACCGCCGGTAGAGCGCGGAGAACCGGGCGTCGAAGCCGGCCGGGGCGGGCGCGGCGCGGTGCACGACGACGTCGGGCGGCAGGACGCCGGCCAGGCGCGTCACCAGCGACTCCCCGGGCCCGCGGTCGGACCGGCCGGGCAGCGCCTCCCACCGCTCGACCGGCACGTCGACGTGCGCCACCTGCCCGCGGGCGTGCACGCCCGAGTCCGTCCGGCCCGCGACGGTGAGGCGCGGTGCCGGCAGGCCCAGCGCCCGGGTGCGCAGCACCCGCTCGAGCCCCTCCTCGAGCGCCCCCTGCACGGTCCGCAGGCGCGGCTGGCGGGCCCAGCCCGCGAAGTGCGTCCCGTCGTACGACAGGTCGAGCCGCACGCGCACGGTGGCGGCGTCCGCCCGGGCGGCCGCGCCCTCGGCTCTCGGCCCGGCGATCGGCTCGGCGATCGGCTCGGCGGCGGGTGCGGGGGTCGGCTCGGTCGTCGGCGTCACCGGACCATTCTCGCCGGTCCACGGCGCGCAGCCCCATCATGGGGGCATGCCCGACCTCCTCACCCTCTCCGTCGACTGCGGCGGCGGCGGCATCAAGGCGAACGTGCTCGACGACGCCGGCACGGCGCACGCGGCGCCCGTGCGCGTCCCGACGCCCTACCCCCTGCCGCCCGCGCTCCTCGTCGAGACGGTCGCCGAGATCGCGGCCGGCCTGCCGGCCGCGGACCGCGTGACGGTCGGCATGCCGGGCATGCTCCGCCACGGCGTCGTCGTGCACACGCCGCACTACATCACCCGGTCGGGCCCGCGCTCCCGGGTCGAGCCGGAGCTGCTCGAGGCGTGGTCGAGCTTCGACGTCCAGGCCGCCGTGGCCGCCCGGCTGGGCATCCCCGCGCTCGTGCTCAACGACGCCGAGGTGCACGGGGCGGGCGTCATCGCGGGGTCCGGCTTCGAGCTCGTGCTCACGCTCGGCACGGGCCTCGGCTCCGCCCTGTTCGACGGCGGCCGGCTGGCGCCGCACCTCGAGTGGTCCCACGCGCCCGTGCGCCGCGGCGCGACGTACGACCAGTACGTCGGCGAGCCGGAGCGCCGGCGCCTGGGCGACGGGCTGTGGTCCCGCCGGGTGGTGGCGATGGTGGACGGGCTGCGGCCCGTGTTCCGCTGGGACCGGCTGTACCTCGGCGGCGGCAACTCCCGGCGCATCACGCCGGCCGCCCTGGCACGGCTCGGCGACGACGTCGTCATCGTGCCGAACTCCGCCGCCCTCGTCGGCGGCGCGCGCGCCTGGGACCTGCCCCAAGCGTGAGGCCCGCCCCGTCACGACCACGGACAGGGCCCGCGCCCGACGCGACGAGGGCCCCGCACCGGCGTGGTGCGGGGCCCTCGTGCGCGGTCCGGGGCGCGGCCCCGGGAGCGGAGGGAGGCTCAGGCCTCCTTCTTCTCCTCGGTGTCCGCGGCGCCCTCGGCAGCAGCCTCGGTGGCCTCCGCCTCGGCCGGGGCCTCGGTCGTCTCGACGGTCTCGTCGGCGGCGGGCTCCTCGACCTTGGCGGCCTTCTCGGTGGCCTTCGTGGCCTCCTTGACGACGGCCTGCTTCGGGCTCACCGGCTCGGTGACGAGCTCGATGACCGCCATGGGGGCGTTGTCGCCCTTGCGGTTGCCGATCTTCGTGATGCGCGTGTAGCCACCGTTGCGCTCGGCCATGGCCGGGGCGATCTCGGTGAACAGCGTGTGCACCACGCCCTTGTCGCGCACGACCGTCAGCACGCGACGACGCGCGTGCAGGTCGCCGCGCTTGGCGAACGTGATGAGACGCTCGGCCAGCGGGCGCAGGCGCTTGGCCTTCGTCTCGGTGGTCGTGATGCGGCCGTGCTCGAAGAGCGCCGTGGACAGGTTCGCGAGGATCAGGCGCTCGTGAGCCGGGCCACCGCCGAGCCGCGGACCCTTGGTGGGGGTAGGCATTCTTGGTTCTCCTTGAGGGTGGTTCCGCGTCGCGCGGCGCTAGGCCGCGGCGACGGGGACGTCAGTACGGCTGCTCGTCGGTGTACGCGGTCTCGTCGTCGCCACCGTCGTAGTAGGCGACCGAGGCGTCGAAGTCGACCGGCGAGTCCTTGAGGGACAGGCCGAGCTCCGAGAGCTTCTCCTTGACCTCGGTGATCGACTTCGCGCCGAAGTTGCGGATGTCGAGCAGGTCCGCCTCGCTGCGCGCGACGAGCTCGCCCACCGAGTGGATGCCCTCGCGCTTGAGGCAGTTGTACGAACGGATGGTGAGGTTGAGCTCCTCGATCGGCAGCGCCAGGTCCGCGGCCAGCGCGGAGTCCGTCGGCGACGGGCCGATCTCGATGCCCTCGGCCTCGGTGTTCAGCTCGCGGGCGAGGCCGAACAGCTCGACGAGCGTCTTGCCGGCGGAAGCGAGCGCGTCGCGCGGCGAGATCGCCGGCTTCGCCTCGACGTCGACGATCAGCTTGTCGAAGTCCGTGCGCTGCTCGACACGGGTGGCCTCGACCTTGTAGGTGACCTTGAGGACCGGCGAGTAGATCGAGTCGACGGGGATGCGCCCGATCTCGGCGTCCGCCATCTTGTTCTGCGCGGCGGACACGTAGCCACGGCCACGCTCGACGGTCAGCTCGATCTCGAGGCGACCCTTGTCGTTCAGCGTGGCGATGTGCAGGTCGGGGTTGTGCACCTCGACGCCCGCCGGCGGGACGATGTCCGCGGCGGTGACGGCACCGGCACCCTGCTTGCGCAGGTACATCACGACAGGCTCGTCGTTCTCGGAGGAGACGACGAGGTTCTTGATGTTGAGGATGATCTCGGTGACGTCCTCCTTGACCCCCGGCACGGTGGAGAACTCGTGGAGCACCCCGTCGATGCGGATGGAGGTCACGGCAGCGCCCGGGATGGACGACAGCAGGGTGCGGCGGAGCGAGTTGCCGAGCGTGTACCCGAAGCCAGGCTCCAGGGGCTCGATGGCAAAGCGCGAACGGTGCTCCGAGATGACCTCTTCGGTCAGGGTGGGGCGCTGTGCGATCAGCACGGTGGTTGTCCTTTCAGTGTGCGTCCGCCATATGACGCATCACGGATCCGCGATCACTCGCGTCCCGGGCGGGACTCCGTCCGTCCGCCCGGGCAGGGTTCTGCCGGCCGGGCCGCGGGAGCGCCGGGGAGACCTCGTCGACGACGAGACGCTCCCGCGGCGGGCCCCCGGCTCGACCGGCCGAGACAAGGTCAGACCCGGCGACGCTTCGGGGGCCGGACACCGTTGTGGGCCTGCGGCGTCACGTCCTGGATCGAGCCGACCTCGAGGCCGGTCGCCTGCAGGGAGCGGATCGCGGTCTCGCGACCGGAGCCCGGGCCCTTGACGAAGACGTCGACCTTCTTGACGCCGTGCTCCTGGGCGCGGCGGGCGGCCGCCTCGGCAGCCAGCTGCGCGGCGAACGGCGTCGACTTGCGCGAGCCCTTGAAGCCGACGTGGCCGGCCGAGGCCCACGAGATCACGGCGCCCGACGGGTCCGTGATCGAGACGATCGTGTTGTTGAACGTGCTCTTGATGTGCGCCTGGCCGAGCGGGACGTTCTTCTTGTCCTTGCGACGCGGCTTGCGCGTGCCGGAGGCGGCACGAGTCTTGGGAGGCATGTGTGGTGATCTCCTGGTCTGAGGTCGTCGGACCGGCGGCGGGCGTCAGCCCGCTACGCGGCTGCTGACGTCAGCGGGCCTTCTTCTTGCCCGCGACGGTGCGCTTCGGGCCCTTGCGGGTGCGCGCGTTGGTCTTGGTGCGCTGACCGCGCACCGGCAGGCCCCGGCGGTGACGCAGACCCTGGTAGGTGCCGATCTCGACCTTGCGGCGGATGTCGGCCGCGACCTCGCGGCGGAGGTCACCCTCGAGCTTGAAGCTGCCCTCGAGGTAGTCGCGCAGCGCGACGAGCTCGGCGTCGCCGAGGTCGCGCACGCGCAGGTCCGGGCTGATCCCGGTCGCGGCCAGCGTCTGCTGGGCGCGGGTACGGCCGACGCCGTAGATGTAGGTGAGCGCAACCTCGAGCCGCTTCTCGCGGGGGAGGTCGACGCCGACAAGACGTGCCATGTGCCTTCCGGCTCCTGAACTTCGTCCGGAGGTCTGCCGCACCGCCCTCCCGCGAGGCCCGCGGGCCCCGGCCTCCGGACCGGGGGTTCCCCTCCCCGCACGCGAGGCGTGCGGACGAGGTTCGTGGTGGTGCGCTGGGGCGACGGCGAGCGCTGCCGTCACCGGGGTGCTGCGATCAGCCCTGGCGCTGCTTGTGGCGCAGGTTCTCGCAGATCACCATGACGCGACCGTGCCGGCGGATCACCTTGCACTTGTCGCAGATCTTCTTGACGCTCGGCTTGACCTTCATGTGTGTTTCCTTCGCCGCCTCGGCCCCGGACAGCCGTCACAACTGTTCGAGGACCCCGTGGCTCGCACCGCGGGTGTCGGCGTGGTCGGTGGTGGGATCCGCCCGGAATCCCGGGAGGACGTGACGGTTGACTACTTGTAGCGGTAGACGATCCGGCCACGGGACAGGTCGTACGGGCTCAGCTCCACCACGACCCGGTCCTCGGGGAGGATGCGGATGTAGTGCTGACGCATCTTGCCCGAGATGTGAGCGAGAACCTTGTGACCGTTGGCCAGCTCGACGCGGAACATCGCGTTCGGCAGAGCCTCGACCACGCTGCCCTCGATCTCGATGACACCGTCCTTCTTTGCCATGTCCTCCGCTAACTCTCGTCCGGTACGTTCGACTGCTCTCACGCCTGGGGGCGAGCCCCCTTCCCACCGCGCGGCACGGCCGCGGGCGTGGTGATGACGTGGGTTCGGGTGCTGCCGTCCTGCCGGTCCGTCGCCGCAGGGCTGGGCACCGCGGCGCGAGCGGGCGCGGACGGACTACACCCGACGAGCCATCCTAGCGGACGGATCCTGGAGGGGAAACCGCGCTCCGGGTGCCGCGGGTCACTCGCTCGGGGGCGGAGGCGGCACCTCGCGGGTCAGTCCAGGAGGACGACGTCGACGCCCAGGGCGCCGAGCCGCTCGGCACCGCCGTCGCGCGCCGTGAGCACGCTGATCCCGCCCTCGAGGATCGCGACCGAGTGCTCCCAGTGCGCGGCGCGGGAGCCGTCGGCGGTCACCACGGTCCAGCCGTCCTCGAGCTCGCGGGTGGCCCCGCTCCCCCGCGTGATCATCGGCTCGATGCACAGGCACATGCCCGGCCGCAGCCGCATCCCGCGGTCCGAGGTGCGGTAGTTGAGCACGTCCGGCGGCTGGTGCATGGCCGTGCCGATGCCGTGGCCGACGTACTCCTCGACGATGCCGAGCTCGGCGCCGCCGGCACCGGCCAGCTCCACCGCCGTCTCGACGGCGGTGCCCACGTCGCCGAGGCGCCGGCCCGTCGCCAGGGCGGCGATGCCGGCCCACATGGCGGCCTCGGTGGCCCGCACGAGCGCGTCGTCGGCGGGGTCTCCCCCGGCGTCGCCAGCCGCGCCCGGCGCGAGCGGGCCGTCCGCGCCGAGGACGAACGAGGTGGCCGAGTCGCCGTGCCACCCGTCCACCACCGCGCCGGCGTCCACGGAGACGACGTCGCCCACGGCGAGCACCCGGGAGCCGGGGATGCCGTGGATGACCTCGTCGTTGACCGACGTGCAGATGGTGGCCGGGAACCCCTCGTAGCCGAGGAAGTTCGACGTCGCCCCGGCGTCCGCGATCACCGCGGCGGCGACGGCGTCGAGGTCCGCCGTCGTCGTGCCGGGCCGGGCCGCGGCGCGCACGGCCGCGAGCACGTCGGCGACGACGAGCCCGGCGCGCCGCATGACGCGCACCTGCTCGAGCGTCTTGTACTCGACGCGCTCACGGCCGAACAGCGCCACCGGACGTCAGCCGATCTGCGCGGCGAGGCCCGCCACGATCCGGTCGGTCACCTCGGCGACCTCGCCGATGCCGTCGACCTGCACCAGCAGGCCGCGCTCGGAGTAGGCGCTCGTGAGCGGAGCGGTCTGCTCGGCGTAGATGTCGAGGCGGCGGGCGATCGCCTCCTCGGTGTCGTCCTCGCGGCCCTCGACCTCGGCGCGCTTGGCGATGCGGGCCAGCAGCTCGCCGCGGTCCGCGGTCAGCTCGATGACGCCGTCGAGCTGCCAGCCGAGGTCGGCCAGGATCCCGTCGAGCGCCTCGACCTGGTGGGCGTTGCGCGGGTAGCCGTCGAGGACGAAGCCCTGCGCGGCGTCCTCCTCGCCGAGCCGGTCGCGCACCATCGAGTCGGTGACCTCGTCGGGGACGAGCTCGCCGGCGTTGGTGTACTGCTGGGCCAGCTTGCCCAGCTCCGTGCCGCCCTTGATGTTGGCGCGGAAGATGTCGCCGGTCGAGATCGCCGGGATGCCGAACACCTCGGCGAGGCGCGCGGCCTGCGTGCCCTTCCCCGCGCCCTGCGGCCCCATGATGATCAGCCGCGTGACGCGGCCCTCGGGCCCCGGGACGGGGTGCAGGTCGTGGCGCGACGGGACCGTGGTGCCCGTCGTCTCGGTGCTCTCGGTCAACGGAGGAACCCTTCGTAGTGACGCTGCTGCAGCTGGGAGTCGATCTGCTTGACCGTCTCCAGGCCCACGCCGACGATGATGAGGATCGATGCTCCGCCGAAGGGCAGGTTGCTCGCCACTCCGAGGAACACGACCATGAGCGTCGGGATGAGCGCGATGACCGCCAGGTAGAGCGACCCGGCCGACGTGATGCGCGTGATCACGTAGTCGAGGTACTCGGCGGTCGGGCGGCCGGCCCGGATGCCGGGGATGAAGCCGCCGTACTTCTTCATGTTGTCCGCGACCTCGTCCGGGTTGAACGTGATCGACGTGTAGAAGAAGCAGAAGAACAGGATGAGGACGACGTACAGGACGATGTAGAGCGCGGAGTCCTGCGCGGCGAGGTTCTGGGAGACCCACCGGACCCACCCGGCGGTCTGGTCGCCGAACTGGGCGACCAGCGTCGGGATGGCCAGGATCGAGGCCGCGAAGATCACGGGGATCACGCCGGCCATGTTGATCTTGATGGGGATGTAGGTGCTCGTGCCGCCGTACATCCGCCGGCCCACCATGCGCTTCGCGTACTGCACGGGCACGCGGCGCTGGGACTGCTCGACGAAGACGACCAGCCCGATGACGAGCACGATCACCAGCATCACGACGATGAGGTTGCGGACGCCGTTGTTGCCGCCCGCGACGGACCAGAGCCCGGTCGGGAAGCTCGCGGCGATCGAGGTGAAGATCAGCAGGGACATGCCGTTGCCGACGCCGCGCTCGGTGATGAGCTCGCCCAGCCACATGACCAGGCCGGTGCCCGCGGTCATCGTGACGACCATCAGCAGCAGCGTCACGACGGAGTCGTCGGCGATGACGTCGAGCGGGCAGCCCTGGAACAGCAGGCCCTGGCGAGCCGTCGTGATGACGGTCGTCGACTGCAGGATCGCCAGCGCGATCGTCAGGTAGCGCGTGTACTGCGTGAGCTTCGCCTGCCCGGACTGGCCCTCCTTGTGGAGCGCCTCGAACCGCGGGATGACCACGCGCAGCAGCTGGATGATGATGCTCGCGGTGATGTACGGCATGATCCCGAGCGCGAAGACCGACAGCTGCAGGAGCGCCCCGCCGCTGAAGACGTTCACCAGGCCGAGCAGCGAGGTGCCGTCGGCGCTCTGGTCGATGCACTGGCGGACGTTGCCGTAGTCGACGCCCGGGGTCGGGATGAAGGACCCCACGCGGAAGATCGCCATGATCGCGATCGTGAACAGCAGCTTGCGCCGTAGGTCAGGCGTCCGGAAAGCCCGGGCGAATGCGCTGAGCACCTATCCTCCTGGCCCGCCGTGGCGGGTTGTCGTGTCGCCGGCTCGCCGGCGAGCTGAGGGCCGCGGGCCCGGGCCGAAGCCCGTCCCCCGACACCGCTTCGGACGCGGTCGTCCCGGGCGTTCCCGGCGGCCGCGCGGGCGCGCGCGGCCGGACCGCATCGGATTCTACGTGCCGGGACCTCGTGCGACCGACACGTTCGCTCCGTGAATGCACGCAGGGCCGGCGGCGCTGCTGCGCCACCGGCCCTGCGTGGGGTTCTCAGTCCTCGGAGACCGTGCCGCCGGCCGCCAGGATCTTGTCCTTGGCGGAGCCGGACAGCGCGTCGACCGCGACGTCCAGCTTGACGGTGATCTCGCCCGTGCCGAGCAGCTTCACCGGCTGACCCTTGCGGACCGCGCCCTTGGCGACGAGGTCCGCGACGGTGACGGAGCCACCCTCGGGGTACAGCGCGGCGAGCTTGTCCAGGTTGACGACCTGGTACTCGACGCGGAACGGGTTCTTGAACCCGCGCAGCTTCGGCAGGCGCATGTGCAGAGGCATCTGCCCGCCCTCGAAGCCCGCGGACACCTGGTAGCGAGCCTTCGTACCCTTGGTACCGCGGCCCGCCGTCTTGCCCTTCGACGCCTCACCACGACCCACGCGGGTCTTGGCGGTCTTGGCGCCGGGGGCCGGACGCAGGTGGTGGACCTTCAGCGGCTTGACCGAGGTGGTCTCCTCGGTCTCGGCCGCCTGCGACTTCTTGGCCTCGGCCATGATCACTCGACCTCCTCGACGGTGACGAGGTGCGCCACCGTGGCGACCATGCCGCGGATCTCCGGGCGGTCCTCCTTCACGGCGGTGTCGCCGATCCGCTTGAGGCCCAGGGTCCGCAGCGTGTCACGCTGGTTCTGCTTGCCGCCGATGGCGGACTTCGTCTGGGTCACCTTGAGACGAGCCATCACGCACCCACCTTCGCCTCGTCGGACGCGGCGTCCTTCGCGGCCAGGCCGGCGGCCTGCGCACGCAGGAGCGCGGCCGGGGCCACGTCCTCGAGCGCCAGGCCACGACGCGCGGCCACGGCGGCCGGCTCCTCGAGACCCTTCAGGGCCGCGACGGTCGCGTGCACGATGTTGATCGAGTTCGACGAGCCGAGCGACTTGCTCAGCACGTCGTGGATGCCGGCGCACTCCAGCACGGCGCGGACCGGGCCACCGGCGATCACACCGGTACCCGGCGACGCCGGACGCAGGAACACGACGCCGGCAGCGGCCTCGCCCTGCACCGGGTGCGGGATGGTGCCCTGGATGCGCGGGACGCGGAAGAAGTTCTTCTTCGCCTCCTCGACACCCTTGGCGATCGCCGCGGGCACCTCCTTGGCCTTGCCGTAGCCGACGCCCACGGTGCCGTTGCCGTCGCCCACCACGACCAGCGCGGTGAAGCTGAAGCGGCGGCCGCCCTTGACGACCTTGGCGACGCGGTTGATCGTCACCACGCGCTCGAGGAAGTCGCTCTTCGCCTCGCGGCGGTCGTTGCGGCGGTCGTCGCGGCGCTGGCCGCGGCGGCCGTCGTTGTTGCTCTCGCTGGCGCCCTGGGGGGCGCCGGTGCGCTGCCCTGCAGCCATCAGAGGTTCCTCATCTTCCGTGCGTAGGTCGTCACAGCGTCAGACCGCCTTCGCGTGCGCCGTCGGCGACCGCAGCCACCCGACCGTGGTACTTGTTGCCGCCGCGGTCGAAGACCACGGTCTCGACGCCGGCCGCCTTGGCACGCGCGGCGACGAGCTCGCCGACCTTGCGGGCCTTCGCGGTCTTGTCGGCGTCGAGGGCACGCAGGTCGGCCTCGAGCGTCGAGGCGGACGCCACCGTCTTGCCCACCGTGTCGTCGACGACCTGCGCCACCATGTGGCGGTTCGAGCGCGTCACGACCAGGCGGGGGCGAGCCGGCGTACCGGTGATCTTCTTGCGCAGGCGCAGGTGCCGACGCTGGCGCGCGACGGCCTTGCCCTTGCCCAGGATCTTGAGAGCCATCACTTACCAGCCTTTCCGACCTTGCGGCGGACGACCTCGCCGGCGTAGCGCACACCCTTGCCCTTGTAGGGCTCGGGCTTGCGGATCTTGCGGATGTTCGCAGCGACCTCGCCGACCTGCTGCTTGTCGATGCCGGAGACCGAGAACTTCGTCGGGCTCTCGACCGCGAACGAGATGCCCTCCGGCGCCGAGACGACGACCGGGTGGCTGAAGCCGAGCGCGAACTCGAGGTCCGTGCCCTTCGCCGTCACGCGGTAACCGGTGCCGACGATCTCGAGCTTCTTCTCGTAGCCCTGCGTGACACCGGTGATGATGTTCGCGAGCAGGGTGCGGGTCAGGCCGTGCAGCGCACGGGACTGCCGCTCGTCGTCGGGACGGGACACCACGAGGGTGCCGTCCTCCTGAGCGACCGCGATGGGGGCGGGCACGTGGTGCTCGAGGGTCCCCTTGGGGCCCTTGACGGTCACGAGCGCACCGCTGATGGTGACGTCCACGCCGGCCGGGACCGGGACGGGGAGCTTGCCGATTCGAGACATGGCTTGTATCTCCCTTCCGATTACCAGACGTACGCGAGGACTTCGCCGCCGACGCCCTTGGCCTGGGCCTGACGGTCCGTCAGGAGGCCGGAGGAGGTCGACAGGATGGCGACGCCGAGACCGCCGAGAACCTTGGGGAGCTCGGTCGACTTGGCGTACTTGCGCAGGCCCGGCTTGGACACGCGGCGGATGCCCGAGAGGGCGCGCTCGCGGTTGGGCCCGTACTTCAGCGAGATGGTGAGGGTCTTGCCCACCTTCGCGTCCTCGACGTTCCAGCCGGCGATGTAGCCCTCGGCCTGAAGGATCTCCGCGATGTGGAGCTTCAGCTTCGAGGACGGCATCGACACGGTGTCGTGGTGCGCCGAGTTCGCGTTCCGCAGACGGGTCAGCATGTCTGCGATGGGGTCGGTCATCGTCATGTCGGGCTCTTGCCCTTCCTCGTCGTGGTTTCCGGGCGGCGCGCCAGGCATGTGCCTGGGGTCCCGCCCGGACCTGCGACGTCGTTGGTTACCAGCTGCTCTTGGTCACGCCGGGAAGCTCGCCGCGGTGGGCCATCTCCCGCACGCAGATCCGGCACAGGCCGAACTTGCGGTACACGGAGTGCGGACGGCCGCACCGCTGGCACCGGGTGTAGGCGCGCACCGCGAACTTGGGCTTCGCGGCCGCCTTGTTGATCAGGGCCTTCTTCGCCATGTCAGTTCTCCTCCTTGAAGGGGAAGCCGAGACGGCGGAGCAGGGAACGGCCCTCGTCGTCCGTGGTCGCGCTCGTCACGACGGTGATGTCCATGCCGCGGACACGGTCGATCTTGTCCTGGTCGATCTCGTGGAACATCGACTGCTCGGTGAGACCGAAGGTGTAGTTGCCGTGGCCGTCGAACTGCTTGGCCGACAGGCCGCGGAAGTCGCGGATGCGCGGCAGCGCGATCGACAGCAGGCGGTCGAGGAACTCCCACATGCGGTCGCCACGGAGCGTGACGTGGGCGCCGATCGGCATGCCCTCGCGCAGCTTGAACTGGGCGATGGACTTGCGGGCGCGGGTCACCTGCGGCTTCTGGCCGGTGATGGCCGTCAGGTCGCGGATGGCGCCCTCGATCAGCTTGGAGTCCTTGGCCGCGTCGCCGACACCCATGTTGACGACGATCTTCGTGAGACCGGCGACCTGGCTGACGTTGGCGTGGCCGAACTCCTCGCGCAGGCCCGGAAGGATCTCCTCGCGGTACTTCTGCTTGAGGCGCGGCAGGGCCGGGGCCTCGAGAGTCGTCTCGGTCATCAGATGTCCTTCCCGGAACGCTTGGCGACGCGCACGCGGACGGTGCGGGTGCGGCCGTCACGCTCGACCTGCTCGGTGCGGTAGCCGACGCGGGTGCCCTTCTTGGTCTCCGGGTCGACGAGCATGACGTTGGAGACGTGGATCGGGGCCTCGACGGTCTCGATGCCGCCGGTGCGGGTGCCGCGGGCGGTCTGGCCGGCCTTGACGTGCTTGGTGACGCGCTGGACGCCCTCCACCACGACGCGGTCGGAGTCCTTGAGGACCTCGAGCACGCGGCCGGTCTTGCCCTTGTCGCGACCGGCGATGACGATCACCTGGTCGCCCTTCTTGATCTTCGCCATGGTCAGATCACCTCCGGGGCCAGCGAGACGATCTTCATGAACCGCTTGTCGCGCAGCTCACGGCCGACCGGGCCGAAGATTCGGGTGCCGCGAGGGTCGCCGTCGTTGCGAAGGATGACGGCGGCGTTCTCGTCGAACTTGATGTAGGAACCGTCGGGACGACGGCGCTCCTTGGCGGTCCGGACGACGACGGCCTTCACCACGTCGCCCTTCTTCACGTTGCCGCCCGGGATCGCGTCCTTGACGGTGGCGACGATGACGTCGCCGATACCGGCGTAGCGACGGCCGGAGCCACCGAGAACGCGGATGCAGAGGATCTCCTTGGCACCCGTGTTGTCGGCGACCCGAAGTCGCGACTCCTGCTGGATCATCGATTGATCTCCTGTCGTCGAGCTGGTTCTCGCCGGGAGGACCCGGACGAGCCTGGCCGAACGGATAGTTGCTGTGTGGCCGTGGCGGGCCGCATACGTGTGTCACGGCCCGCCACGGCCGACGAGGGCTAGGCCCTCGGGGTCACTTGGCCTTCTCGAGGATCTCCACCAGGCGCCACCGCTTGGTCGCGGACAGCGGGCGGGTCTCCATGATCACGACCAGGTCGCCGATGCCGGCGGTGTTCTGCTCGTCGTGCGCCTTGACCTTGGTCGTGCGACGCATGACCTTGCCGTAGAGCGGGTGCTTCACCCGGTCCTCGACCTCGACCACGATGGTCTTGTCCATCTTGTCGCTGACCACGTAGCCGCGGCGGACCTTGCGGATGCCCCGCTCGGGGGCGACCTTCTCGGTCGTCTCGTTGCTCATCGGTGCCTCACTCACTCACGCTCGGGGCCGTGCGGATGCCGAGCTCGCGCTCGCGCAGGATCGTGTAGATCCGGGCGATGTCGCGCTTGACCGCCTTGATCCGACCGTGCGACTCCAGCTGGCCGGTGGCCGACTGGAAGCGGAGGTTGAAGAGCTCCTCCTTGGCCTTCTTCAGCTCGGCGACGAGCTTCTCGTCGTCGAAGCCGTCCAGGTCGGCGGGCGTCAGGCCCTTCGTTCCGATCATCAGATCGCACCACCCTCGCGCACCACGAAACGGCACTTCATCGGGAGCTTGTGCATCGCGCGGCGCATGGCCTCGCGAGCCAGCGGCTCCGGGACGCCGGCCAGCTCGAAGACGATGCGGCCGGGCTTGACGTTGGCGACCCACCACTCGGGCGAGCCCTTGCCGGAACCCATGCGGGTCTCGGCGGGCTTCTTGGTCAGGGGGCGGTCCGGGTAGATGTTGATCCAGACCTTGCCGCCACGCTTGATGTGGCGGGTCATCGCGATACGAGCAGCCTCGATCTGGCGGTTCGTGACGTAGGCGGGCTCGATGGCCTGGATGCCGAAGTCGCCGAAAGCGATCGTGGTGCCACCCTTGGCCGCGCCGGAACGCGAGGGGTGGTGCTGCTTGCGGTGCTTGAGCCTGCGGGGGATCAGCATGCTCAGGCCTCCGTTCCGGTCTCGGTGGCCGCAGCCGCCTCGGCCGGGGCCTGCTGGGCAGGAGCCTCGGCGGCCGGCTGGGCCTGACGCTCGTTGCGACGGCCACCGCGACGCTCGCCACGCTCACCGCGCGGGCCGCCACGGCCCTGGCGCGGGGCGGCCGCGGCCTGCTGCGCGGCGAACTCCTTCTCGGTGATGTCGCCCTTGTAGATCCACACCTTCACGCCGATGCGGCCGAAGGTGGTGCGGGCCTCGTAGAAGCCGAAGTCGATGTTCGCGCGGAGCGTGTGCAGCGGCACACGGCCCTCGCGGTAGAACTCCGACCGGCTCATCTCGGCGCCGCCGAGGCGGCCCGAGACCTGCACGCGGATGCCCTTCGCGCCGGCGCGCTGCGCGGACTGGATGCCCTTGCGCATGGCGCGGCGGAAGGAGACGCGGCTCGCGAGCTGCTCGGCGATGCCCTGCGCGACCAGCTGCGCGTCGATCTCCGCGTTCTTGACCTCGAGGATGTTGAGCTGGACCTGCTTGCCCGTCAGCTTCTCGAGCTCGCCGCGGATGCGCTCCGCCTCGGCGCCACGGCGGCCGATGACGATGCCCGGGCGCGCCGTGTGGATGTCCACGCGGACGCGGTCGCGGGTGCGCTCGATCTCGACCTTGGAGATGCCGGCGCGCTCGAGACCGGTGCTCATGAGCTTGCGGATCTGCACGTCCTCGCGGACGTAGTCGCGGTACCGCTGGCCGGGCTTGGTGCTGTCGGCGAACCAGCGCGACCGGTGGTCGGTGGTGATGCCGAGGCGGTACCCGTGCGGGTGAACCTTCTGCCCCACTATCGGGCCCCTTCCTTCTGAGCGTTCTTGGGCGCGACCACCACGGTGATGTGGCTGGTGCGCTTGAGGATCCGCGCCGCGCGACCCTGCGCACGGGGGCGGAAACGCTTGAGGGTCGGGCCCTCGTCGACGAACGCGGCGGCGACGACGAGCTCTGACTCGTCGAAGCGCTCGCTCGCACGGTCGGCCTTCACCCGGGCGTTGGCGATCGCGCTCTCCACGACCTTGCGGACGGGCTCGCTCGCGGCCTGCGGCGCGAACTTCAGCACCGCGACGGCCTCGCCGGCCTGCTTGCCACGGATGAGGTCCACGACGCGCCGGGCCTTCTGGGGCGTGACACGGACGAACCGCGCCTGCGCCTTGGCTTCCATTGCTGTCCTGCTTCCTTTTCTCAGACAGTCGGGGTCAACGCTGCTGTGCTCGCGGGGATTCCCCCACGGCTCAGCGGCGACGACCCTTCTTGTCGTCCTTCACGTGGCCGCGGAAGGTCCGCGTGGGAGCGAACTCGCCGAGCTTGTGGCCGACCATCGACTCGGTGACGAACACCGGCGTGTGCTTGCGACCGTCGTGCACGGCGAAGGTGTGACCGAGGAAGTCGGGCGTGATGACCGACCGACGGGACCAGGTCTTGATGACGTTCTTGGTCCCCTTCTCGTTCTGAGCGTCCACCTTCTTCTGGAGGTGGCCGTCGACGAAGGGGCCCTTCTTCAGGCTACGAGGCATGTTTCAGGCTCCTATCAGCGCTTCTTGCCGGTGCGGCGACGGCGGACGATCAGCTTGTCGCTCGGCTTGTTGGGGCGACGCGTGCGGCCCTCCGGCTGGCCCCACGGGCTCACCGGGTGACGACCACCGGACGTCTTGCCCTCACCACCACCGTGCGGGTGGTCGATCGGGTTCATGGCCACACCGCGCACGGTCGGGCGGACGCCCTTCCAGCGCATGCGGCCGGCCTTGCCCCAGTTGATGTTCGACTGCTCGGCGTTGCCGACCTCGCCGACCGTCGCGCGGCAGCGCAGGTCGACGTTGCGGATCTCGCCGGAGGGCATGCGCAGCTGCGCGTACGGGCCGTCCTTGGCGACGAGCTGGACGGACGCACCGGCCGAGCGGGCGATCTTCGCGCCGCCGCCGGGACGCAGCTCGACGGCGTGGATGACCGTACCGGTCGGGATGTTGCGCAGCGGCAGGTTGTTGCCGGGCTTGATGTCCGCGCCGGCGCCCGCCTCGACGACGTCGCCCTGCTTCAGGCGGTTCGGCGCCACGATGTAGCGCTTCTCGCCGTCGGCGTAGTGCAGCAGCGCGATGCGCGCGGTGCGGTTCGGGTCGTACTCGATGTGCGCGACCTTGGCCGGCACGCCGTCCTTGTCGTGGCGACGGAAGTCGATGACGCGGTAGGCGCGCTTGTGGCCACCACCCTTGTGACGGGTCGTGATGCGGCCCGAGCTGTTGCGGCCACCCGACTTGGACAGCGGGCGGACCAGCGACTTCTCCGGCTGCGAGCGCGTGACCTCGACGAAGTCGGCAACGCTCGAGCCGCGGCGGCCGGGCGTCGTCGGCTTGTACTTACGGATTCCCATGGGATTCAGTCCTCGATCTGCTCAGTCCGGCTCAGCGACCGCCGAAGATGTCGATCGTGCCCTCGCGGAGGGTGACGATCGCGCGCTTCGTGTCCTTGCGCTTGCCCAGGCCGAAACGCGTGCGACGCGTCTTGCCCTTGCGGTTGATCGTGTTCACCGAGTCGACCTTGACGCCGAAGATCTGCTCGACCGCGACCTTGATCTCGGTCTTGTTGGCGCGCGGGTCCACGACGAAGGTGTACTTGCCCTCGTCGAGCAGGCCGTAGCTCTTCTCGGAGACGACCGGCGCGATCACGACGTCGCGCGGGTCCTTCGTCACGGCGGTCACTTGGCGGCCTCCTCGGTCGCAGCCTCGGACTCCGTCGCGACGGCCTTCGCGCCCTTGGCGGGGCCGGCGAGGAACGCGGCGAGCGCGCCCTCCGTGAAGACGACGTCGTCGGAGACGAGCACGTCGTAGGTGTTCAGCTGGTCGGCGGCGAGCAGGTGCACCGACGGCACGTTGCGCAGCGACAGGATCGTCAGCTCGTCCGAGCGCTCGGTGACCACGAGGACGTGGGCACGCTCGGTGAGCGCCGACAGGGTCTTGAGCGCGGTCTTGGTCGACGGCTTGCCGTCGACGCCGAAGCCGGCGACGACGTGCACGCGGCCGGCGCGAGCGCGGTCGGACAGGGCGCCGCGCAGGGCGGCGGCCTTCATCTTCTTCGGGGTCCGCTGGTCGTACGAGCGCGGCTGCGGGCCGTGGACGGTGCCACCGCCGGCGAACTGCGGCGCGCGGATCGAGCCCTGGCGGGCGCGACCGGTGCCCTTCTGCTTGTACGGCTTCTTGCCACCACCGGCGACCTCACCACGGGTCTTGGTGGCGTGCGTGCCCTGGCGGGCGGCGGCGCGCTGGGCGACGACGACCTGGTGGATCAGCGGGACGTTGGTGACGACGTCGAACACCTCGGCGGGGAGCTCGGCGGTGCCGGCCTTCTTGCCGGAGGCGTCGAGAACGTCGACGGTCAGAGCGGCCATCAGTTGCTCACGCTCCCTTCGCGGCGGTCTTCACGACGACGACGCCGCCCTTGGGGCCGGGAACGGCGCCCTTGACGAGCAGCAGGCCCTTGTCGGCGTCGACCGCGTGGACGGTCAGGTTCTGGGTGGTCTGACGGGCGGCGCCCATCCGACCGGCCATGCGCAGGCCCTTGAACACGCGCGACGGCGTCGAGGCGCCGCCGATCGAGCCGGGCTTGCGGTGGTTGCGGTGCGCACCGTGGGAGGCGCCGACGCCGGCGAAGCCGTGACGCTTCATGACACCGGCCGTGCCCTTGCCCTTGGTGGTGCCGACGACGTCGACCGTCGCGCCGGCCTCGAAGGCGGCGGCGGTGATCTCCTGGCCGACCGTGTAGGTGGCGGCGTCGGCGGTGCGGATCTCGGCCACGTGACGGCGCGGCGTGACGCCGGCCTTCTCGAAGTGGCCCTTGAGCGGCTTGGTGACCTTGCGCGGGTCGATCTGGCCGGCGGCCAGCTGGACGGCGGCGTAGCCGTCCGTCTCCTGCGTGCGCACCTGGGTCACCACGTTCGTCTCCACGGCCACGACCGTGACGGGCACGAGCTTGCCGGCCTCGTCCCAGACCTGGGTCATGCCCAGCTTGCGGCCGAGCAGCGCGGTCACGTTCTTGTGCAGGTTGGTCATCTCGATGTCACCCGCCTCAGAGCTTGATCTCGATGTTCACGTCGGCCGGCAGGTCGATGCGCATGAGCGAGTCGACGGCCTTCGGCGTGGGATCGATGATGTCGATGAGCCGCTTGTGCGTGCGCATCTCGAAGTGCTCGCGGCTGTCCTTGTACTTGTGAGGCGACCGGATCACGACGAAGACGTTCTTCTCCGTCGGCAGCGGCACCGGGCCCACGACCGTCGCACCAGCGCGGGTCACCGTGTCGACGATCTTGCGCGCCGAGCTGTCGATCACCTCGTGGTCGTAGGACTTGAGCCGGATGCGGATCTTCTGTCCCGCCATGGCGTCGTCTGACTCTCTCTCTCGAACCGCTACTGTCCGGCCCCCGCGCTCGGGCGTGTCGCCTTGCGGGACCTGGATCCCGGCGCACTTCCCTACCGGGAGGCCGTTGTGAGTGATCCACCCGGGGGGTGGACCACGACGTCTGTCAGCCTGTCGAGACAGATGTGTCCCGCGGGGCGCTCGCGCGCGTCGACAGCCGGCATCCCCGCGACCCCTCCACCGGAGGGGGACCGCTCCAGCCCCGTCCCGGCACCCCGATCGGGGTCCGGACGTGCTGCGGTGCAACACACTGTTCGACACGAGAAAGAACGCGCCCGTGACAGGCAACCGTGCCATCTTGCCACAGCGCTCCGCGGATCTCCAACCCGAGGTCGCTGTGACCTGCCCCTCCCCCGGCCCGGCGTCGGGCGGGGCGGGGCGTGCGCGGGCCGGCGCGCGCACGCGCCGAGGCCCGGGCCCCCTCGCGGGGACCCGGGCCTCGGGTGCAGCCGTCACCGGCCGGGGCCGGCACGCCTGGTGGAGCTCAGCGCCCCAAGGTCATCGAGCGATGGTCACTTGATGATCTTGGTGACACGGCCGGAGCCGACCGTGCGGCCACCCTCACGGATGGCGAAGCCGAGGCCCTCCTCCATGGCGATCGGCTGGATCAGCGCGACCGTCATCTCGGTGTTGTCGCCGGGCATGACCATCTCGGTGCCCTCGGGCAGCGTGATGACGCCGGTGACGTCCGTCGTGCGGAAGTAGAACTGCGGACGGTAGTTCGAGTAGAACGGGTTGTGGCGGCCACCCTCGTCCTTGCTCAGGATGTAGACCTGGGCCTCGAAGTCGGTGTGCGGGGTGATCGAGCCCGGCTTCACGACGACCTGGCCGCGCTCGACGTCCTCGCGCTTGATGCCGCGCAGGAGCAGACCCGTGTTGTCACCGGCCTGAGCCTGGTCCATGGCCTTGTGGAACGTCTCGATGCCCGTGACCGTGGTCTTCTGCGGGTCGCGGATGCCGACGATCTCGACCTCGGAGTTCAGGTCGAGCGTGCCACGCTCCACCTTGCCGGTGACGACGGTGCCACGACCGGTGATCGTGAAGACGTCCTCGATCGGCATGAGGAACGGCTTGTCGAGGTCGCGCTGCGGCTCGGGGACGTTCTCGTCCACGGCCTCCATGAGCTCGATGACCTTCTTGGTCCACTCGGGGTCACCCTCGAGGGCCTTGAGGCCGGAGACGCGGACGACCGGAGCGTTGTCGCCGTCGAACTCCTGCGACGACAGCAGCTCGCGGACCTCCATCTCGACGAGCTCGAGGATCTCCTCGTCCTCGACCATGTCGGCCTTGTTCAGGGCGACGAGCAGGTACGGCACGCCGACCTGGCGGGCGAGCAGGACGTGCTCGCGCGTCTGGGCCATCGGGCCGTCCGTGGCGGCGACCACGAGGATGGCGCCGTCCATCTGCGCCGCACCCGTGATCATGTTCTTGATGTAGTCGGCGTGACCCGGAGCGTCGACGTGCGCGTAGTGGCGCGCGGGCGTCTCGTACTCGATGTGCGCGATGTTGATCGTGATACCGCGCTGCTTCTCCTCCGGCGCGGCGTCGATCTCGTCGAAGTTGCGCTGCACGTTCGCCGGCAGGTCCGGGTACGTGTCGGCGAGCACCTTCGAGATCGCGGCGGTCAGCGTCGTCTTGCCGTGGTCGACGTGACCGATCGTGCCGATGTTGACGTGCGGCTTGGTCCGCTCGAACTTGGCCTTAGCCACTGGGGTCCTCCTGGGACTTGGGTAGATGTTCCCGAACGTTGCGAGTGTCGGCCAAAGAGCCTAACACCGCGGGGCGTTGCGGTTTCCT
Organism: Isoptericola variabilis; assembly: GCF_001750215.1. Classification (GTDB taxonomy): domain Bacteria; phylum Actinomycetota; class Actinomycetes; order Actinomycetales; family Cellulomonadaceae; genus Puerhibacterium; species Puerhibacterium variabilis_A. The sequence goes on from NZ_LWGM01000002.1 coordinate 31,677, forward strand.
ACAGGTTGATGGTGGAACTGGTCGTCGACCTGTGGGGACTCACTCGCCCCGGGTCTTCTTGATGATCTCGTCAGCAACGTTGCGAGGAACCTCGGCGTAGCTGTCGAACTGCATCGAGTACACCGCGCGGCCCTGGGTCTTCGACCGGAGGTCGCCGATGTAGCCGAACATCTCGCTGAGCGGCACCTGAGCACGAACGACCTTGACGCCGGTCGCGTCCTCCATCGACTGGATCATGCCACGACGCGAGTTGAGGTCGCCGATGACGTCGCCCATGTACTCCTCGGGCGTACGCACCTCGACGGCCATGACCGGCTCGAGGAGAACCGGGTCAGCCCGCTTGATGCCCTCCTTGAAGACCATCGAGCCGGCGATCTTGAACGCCATCTCCGACGAGTCGACGTCGTGGTACGCGCCGTCGAGGAGCGTGGCCTTGACGCCGACCATCGGGAAGCCGGCGAGCACGCCCTGCTGCATGGCGGCCTGGATACCGGCGTCGACCGACGGGATGTACTCACGGGGGATGCGGCCACCCGTGACGGCGTTCTCGAACTCGTAGAGGTCGCCCTCGGTGGTGTCGAGCGGCTCGAAGGTCACCTGGACCTTCGCGAACTGGCCCGAGCCACCGGTCTGCTTCTTGTGCGTGTAGTCGATCTTCTCCGCGGTGCGGCGGATCGTCTCGCGGTAGGCGACCTGCGGCTTGCCGACGTTCGCCTCGACCTTGAACTCGCGACGCATGCGGTCGACGAGGATGTCGAGGTGGAGCTCGCCCATGCCGCCGATGACGGTCTGGCCGGTCTCCTCGTCCAGCTTGACGCGGAAGGTCGGGTCCTCCTCGGCGAGCTTCTGGATCGCCGTGGAGAGCTTCTCCTGGTCGGCCTTCGTCTTGGGCTCGATGGCCACGTCGATGACCGGCTCCGGGAAGGTCATCGACTCCAGGATGACCGGGTTCGCCGGGTCGCACAGGGTGTCACCGGTGGTGACGTCCTTGAGACCGATGAACGCGTAGATGTGGCCCGCCTGCGCCTCGGGGACCGGGTTCTCCTTGTTGGAGTGCATCTGGAACAGCTTGCCGATGCGCTCCTTCTTGCCCTTGGTCGAGTTGAGCACCTGGGCGCCCTGCTCGACCTTGCCCGAGTACACGCGGACGTAGGTGAGCTTGCCGAAGAACGGGTGCGCGGCGACCTTGAAGGCCAGGGCCGAGAACGGCTCGGTGGCGTCGGCGTGACGCTCCACGACGACCTCGGCGTCCTTGACGTCGTGACCCTCGATCGAGGGGACGTCGAGCGGCGTCGGCAGGTAGTCGATGACGGCGTCGAGCATGGGCTGGACGCCCTTGTTCTTGAACGCCGAGCCGCACAGGACCGGGAAGGCCTCGGAGTTGATGACGAGCTTGCGGATGCCGGCCTTGATCTCGGCGACCGTCAGCTCCTCGCCACCGAGGTACTTCTCGAGCAGCTCCTCGTCGGCCTCCGCGACGGCCTCGATGAGCTCGTTGCGGTACTGCGCCGCCTTCTCGACGAGGTCGGCCGGGATCTCCTCGACCGTGTACTCCTCGCCCATCTTGGTGTCGCCGCGCCAGGTCAGAGCCTTCTGCTCGATCAGGTCGACGACGCCCTCGAAGTCGTTCTCGGCGCCGATCGGCAGCTGGATGACCAGCGGCTTCGCCTTGAGGCGGTTGACGATCGTGTCGACCGTGAAGTAGAAGTCGGCACCCAGCTTGTCCATCTTGTTGACGAAGCAGATGCGCGGCACGTCGTACTTGTCGGCCTGGCGCCACACCGTCTCGGACTGGGGCTCGACGCCCTCCTTGCCGTCGAACACGGCGACGGCGCCGTCGAGGACGCGCAGCGAGCGCTCGACCTCGACGGTGAAGTCCACGTGGCCGGGGGTGTCGATGATGTTGATCTGGTTGTTCTTCCAGTAGCAGGTCGTCGCGGCGGACGTGATCGTGATGCCGCGCTCCTGCTCCTGCTCCATCCAGTCCATCGTCGACGCGCCGTCGTGCGTCTCACCGATCTTGTAGTTGACACCGGTGTAGTACAGGATGCGCTCGGTCGTCGTGGTCTTACCGGCATCGATGTGGGCCATGATGCCGATGTTGCGGACCTTGTTCAGGTCGGTCAGCACGTCAAGTGCCACGGTTGGTTACCCCTTGGTCGTGGTGGTGATCGGAGGGCCGGAGACCTCGTCCGCGCTTCTGCGAGCAGAAGGTCGGCGGCCGGCTCCGGATCCGCCGACGGCCCCGGGGGTCACCCGGGGCCGACGTGCGGTTACCAGCGGTAGTGAGCGAACGCGCGGTTCGACTCGGCCATCTTGTGCATGTCCTCGCGGCGCTTGACCGCGGCACCGAGGCCGTTGGAGGCGTCGAGGATCTCGTTCATGAGGCGCTCCGTCATCGTCTTCTCGCGGCGGGCGCGGGAGAAGTCGGTGAGCCAGCGCAGCGCCAGCGTGGTGGAGCGCGTGGGACGCACCTCGACCGGGACCTGGTAGGTCGCACCGCCGACGCGGCGGGAGCGGACCTCGAGGGCCGGGCGGACGTTCTCGAGCGCGCGCTTGAGGACGACGACCGGGTCCTGGTCCGTCTTCGCGCGCACACCCTCGAGGGCGCCGTAGACGATCGACTCGGCGGTGGACTTCTTGCCGTCGAGCAGGACCTTGTTGATCAGCTGCGTGACGACCGGGGACCCGTAGACCGGGTCGACGATGATCGGCCGCTTGGGGGCCGGACCCTTACGAGGCATCAGGCCTTCTCCTTCTTGGCGCCGTAGCGGCTGCGAGCCTGCTTGCGGTTCTTCACGCCCTGCGTGTCGAGCGCGCCGCGGACGATCTTGTAGCGGACGCCGGGGAGGTCCTTCACGCGGCCGCCGCGCACGAGCACGATCGAGTGCTCCTGCAGGTTGTGGCCGACGCCGGGGATGTACGCCGTGACCTCGATCTGCGAGGACAGCTTCACGCGCGCGACCTTGCGGAGCGCGGAGTTCGGCTTCTTGGGGGTGGTGGTGTACACACGGGTGCACACGCCGCGCCGCTGCGGGGAACCCTTGAGGGCGGGAGTCTTCGACTTCCCGGCCTTCGAGGTCCGGCCCTTGCGGACGAGCTGCTGGATCGTAGGCACTACGTCTCCGTCGTCTTCTCGAGCTCACGGAGGCCGGCCGGCCCCCGTCGGTGGTACTTCTGAGGCTGTGCGTGCCGATCGCATGCGGCACGCAGTCCACGCGGGGGGACCGCTGCGCCACTTACCACCGGCTCGATGGCCCGGACCTCTCCCCCGCGGCGGTCCGTCGCGCGGACGACACCGGGAAGGGGTCTCGGGGTGCCCGGGCGCTCACATCGCGGTGTCGTGGTGCCGGCGCGGTGGCCGGCTCCGGGCGCGCGACGGCCAGGGCACTGCGTACGAGGATACCGCCCGGCCGCCGGGCGGGTCAAAGGGGCCCCGGGTGTGACGTCCGCCCCTCCTGCGCCCCCTCCCGCGGCCCCTCCTGCGGCCCCGCCGCCGGCCCGGGACGCGCCGAGGCGCCCCCGTCGTCGACGGGGGCGCCTCGGTGGTGCGGCTGCGCCGCGGGTCCGGGCCGGTCGGCGACCGGCCCGAGCCCGGTCAGCGGAAGTCGCCGAAGTCCAGGTCCTCCAGCGGGATCGCCTCGCCCGAGCCCATGCCGAGCGTCGGGAAGTCGATCTCGTCGTAGCCGAGGCTCGGGTAGAGCTCGGCCTTGGCCTGCTCGGTGGGCTCGACCTCGATGTTCCGGTAGCGGGACAGGCCCGTGCCGGCGGGGATGAGCTTGCCGATGATGACGTTCTCCTTGAGGCCCAGCAGCGGGTCGCGACGGCCGCTCATCGACGCCTCGGTGAGCACGCGGGTCGTCTCCTGGAAGGAGGCGGCCGAGAGCCACGAGTCGGTGGCGAGCGAGGCCTTCGTGATGCCCATGAGCTCCGGGCGGCCGGAGGCCGGCTGGCCACCCTCCGCCACGGCGCCGCGGTTGGCGTCCTCGAAGCGCGTGCGCTCCGCCAGCTCGCCCGGCAGCAGCAGCGTGTCACCCGAGTCGAGCACGGTCACGCGGCGCAGCATCTGCCGCACGATGACCTCGATGTGCTTGTCGTGGATGTCCACGCCCTGGCTGCGGTAGGTCTCCTGGACCTCGTCCACCAGGTGCTTCTGCGCGGCGCGCGGGCCGAGGATGCGCAGGACCTTCTTCGGGTCCACCGCACCCTGGACCAGCTGGGTGCCGACCGTGACGTGCTGGCCGTCCTCGACGAGCAGACGGGCGCGCTTGGAGACCTGGTAGCGGATCTCCTCCGAGCCGTCGTCCGGCGTGAGCACCAGCTGGCGCGAGCGCTCCGAGTCCTCGACCGCGATGCGGCCGGTGAACTCGGCGATCGGCGCCTCGCCCTTCGGGGTGCGGGCCTCGAAGAGCTCGGTCACGCGGGGCAGACCCTGCGTGATGTCGTCGGCCGAGGCCACACCACCGGTGTGGAACGTACGCATGGTCAGCTGCGTGCCCGGCTCACCGATCGACTGGGCCGCGATGATGCCGACGGCCTCGCCGATGTCCACGAGCTTGCCCGTGGCCAGGGAGCGGCCGTAGCACTTGGCGCAGGTGCCGACGCGCGACTCGCACGTGAGGACCGAGCGCACCTTGACCGACTCGATGCCGGCGTCGATCACCTTGCGGATGATGACGTCGCCCGCGTCCGAGCCGCCCGCCGCGATCACGTTGCCCGCGGCGTCGACGACGTCGGTGGCGAACGTGCGGGCGTAGATGCTCGTCTCCACGCGCGGGTGCGGCACCAGCGTGTCGCCGATGCGCTCCGCGACCGGCAGCGTCAGGCCGCGCTCCGTGCCGCAGTCCTCCTCGCGGATGATGACGTCCTGCGAGACGTCCACCAGACGACGCGTGAGGTAGCCCGAGTCGGCGGTCCGCAGTGCGGTGTCCGCCAAACCCTTGCGGGCGCCGTGCGAGGCGATGAAGTACTCGAGGACGGACAGGCCCTCGCGGTAGTTGGACTTGATCGGGCGCGGGATGATCTCGCCCTTCGGGTTCGCCACGAGGCCGCGCATGCCGGCGATCTGGCGGACCTGCATCCAGTTACCACGGGCGCCCGAGGACACCATGCGGTACAGCGTGTTGCGCGCGTTGTTCTCGAGGTTGTCGCGCATGACCTTGGCGACCTCGTCGGTGGCCTGGGTCCAGATCTCGATGAGCTCCTGACGGCGCTCGTCGTCGGTGATCAGACCGCGGTCGAACTGCTGCTGGACCTTGAGCGCGCGCTCCTCGTTGCGGTCGAGGATCTCGTTCTTGACCTCCGGCATGGCGACGTCGGAGATCGCGATCGTGACGCCCGAGCGCGTGGCCCACTTGTAGCCGGCGTCCTTGAGCGCGTCGAGCGCCGCGGCGACCTCGACCTTCGGGTACCGCTCGGCGAGGTCGTTGACGATCGTCGAGAGCTCCTTCTTGCCGACGACGCCGTTCTGGAACGGGTAGTCGACCGGCAGCGCCTCGTTGAAGATCGTGCGGCCCAGCGTGGTCTCGAACAGGATCGGCTGACCCTGCTCCCAGCCCTCGGGCGCCTCGAAGCCGCGCAGCGGCGGCACGAGGTCGGACATCCGGATGCGGACCTTCGCGTTGAGGTCCAGCTCCCCGCGGTCGAGCGCCATGAGGGCCTCGGCCTGCGAGGAGAACACGCGGCCCTCGCCGACGGCGCCCGGGCGGTCGGAGGTCAGGTGGTGCAGACCGATGATCATGTCCTGCGAGGGCATGGTCACCGGGCGGCCGTCCGACGGCTTGAGGATGTTGTTGCTCGAGAGCATCAGGATGCGCGCCTCGGCCTGGGCCTCGGCCGACAGCGGCAGGTGCACGGCCATCTGGTCACCGTCGAAGTCCGCGTTGAACGCGGCGCACACGAGCGGGTGCAGGTGGATGGCCTTGCCCTCGACCAGCTGCGGCTCGAAGGCCTGGATGCCCAGGCGGTGCAGCGTGGGGGCACGGTTGAGCAGCACGGGGTGCTCGGTGATGACCTCCTCGAGCACGTCCCACACGACCGAGCGGGTGCGCTCGACCATGCGCTTGGCCGACTTGATGTTCTGCGCGTGGTTCAGCTCGACCAGGCGCTTCATCACGAACGGCTTGAACAGCTCGAGCGCCATCTGCTTGGGCAGGCCGCACTGGTGCAGCTTGAGCGTCGGGCCGACCACGATGACCGAGCGGCCGGAGTAGTCGACACGCTTGCCGAGCAGGTTCTGGCGGAACCGGCCCTGCTTGCCCTTGAGCATGTCCGAGATCGACTTCAGCGGACGGTTGCCGGGGCCCGTGACCGGGCGGCCGCGGCGGCCGTTGTCGAACAGCGAGTCCACGGCCTCCTGGAGCATCCGCTTCTCGTTGTTGACGATGATCTCGGGCGCGCCCAGGTCGAGCAGGCGCTTGAGGCGGTTGTTGCGGTTGATGACGCGGCGGTACAGGTCGTTCAGGTCGGAGGTCGCGAAGCGGCCACCGTCCAGCTGCACCATCGGACGCAGGTCCGGCGGGATCACCGGGACGGCGTCGAGCACCATCGCCGTGGGCGAGTTGGTCGTCGTCAGGAACGCGTTGACGACCTTGAGGCGCTTGAGCGCGCGGGTCTTGCGCTGGCCCTTGCCGGTGCGGATGGTCTCGCGCAGCGCCTCGGCCTCGGCCTCCAGGTCGAAGCTCTCGAGGCGCTTCTGGATCGCCGCGGCGCCCATCGAGCCCTCGAAGTAGGTGCCGTAGCGGTCCTGGAGCTGGCGGTACAGCATCTCGTCGCCCTCGAGGTCGGAGACCTTGAGGTTCTTGAAGCGGTCCCAGACCTGCTCGAGGCGGTCGATCTCGGCGTCCGCGCGCTTGCGCAGGTTCGCCATCTCGCGCTCGGCGGCGTCGCGCACCTTGCGGCGCGCGTCGGCCTTGGCACCCTCGGCCTCGAGCTCGGCGATGTCCTGCTCGAGCTTGGTGGCGCGGGCGTTGATGTCGGAGTCGCGACGGTCCGCGATCTCCTTCTTCTCGAGGTCGATCTCGTTCTGCAGGCGCGGCAGGTCCTCGTGCCGGCCCTCCTCGTCGACCCACGTGATCATGTAGGCCGCGAAGTAGATGACCTTCTCCAGGTCCTTGGGCGCCAGGTCGAGCAGGTAGCCCAGACGCGACGGCACACCCTTGAAGAACCAGATGTGCGTCACCGGGGCGGCGAGCTCGATGTGGCCCATGCGCTCACGGCGCACCTTGGAGCGGGTGACCTCCACGCCGCAGCGCTCGCAGATGATGCCCTTGAAGCGCACGCGCTTGTACTTGCCGCAGTAGCACTCCCAGTCCCGGGTGGGGCCGAAGATCTTCTCGCAGAAGAGCCCGTCCTTCTCCGGCTTCAGGGTGCGGTAGTTGATGGTCTCGGGCTTCTTGACCTCACCGTGCGACCAGGCACGGATGTCGTCGGCCGTTGCCAGGCCGATGCGCAGCTCGTCGAAGACGTTGACGTCGAGCAAGGTGTCCTACTTCCTCAAAGCTCTTTGGATGTCCTGGGCGGTTCTCGGTCAGATCTCGTCGATCGTCGACGCCGAGTTGGGGCGCCGGGACAGGTCGATGCCCAGCTCCTCCGCGGCGCGGTACACCTCGTCGTCGGACTCCTTCATCTCGATGGAGACGCCGTCGCTGGACAGCACCTCCACGTTCAGGCAGAGCGACTGCATCTCCTTGAGGAGCACCTTGAAGGACTCCGGGATGCCCGAGTCGGGGATGTTCTCGCCCTTGACGATGGCCTCGTAGACCTTCACGCGGCCGGGGACGTCGTCGGACTTGATGGTCAGCAGCTCCTGGAGGGTGTAGGCGGCGCCGTACGCCTCCAGGGCCCACACCTCCATCTCGCCGAAGCGCTGGCCGCCGAACTGCGCCTTACCACCCAGCGGCTGCTGCGTGATCATCGAGTACGGGCCGGTCGAGCGCGCGTGGATCTTGTCGTCGACCAGGTGGTGGAGCTTCAGGATGTACATGTAGCCCACCGACACCGCCTCGGGGAACGGCTCGCCGGAGCGGCCGTCGAAGAGGCGCGCCTTGCCGTCCGCGCCGACCATGCGGTCGCCGTCGCGGTTCGGCAGCGTCGTGCCGAGGAGGCCGCGCAGCGCGTTCTCCTGCAGGCCGTCGAACACCGGCGTCGCCACCGGCGTGCGCGGCTCCGAGCGACGGGCCACCTCGGGCACGTCCTCGGTCCACGACGCGTCGCCCTCGGCCTGGTCGACGTCCCAGCCACGGCTGGCGACCCAGCCGAGGTGGGTCTCGAGCACCTGGCCGACGTTCATGCGGCCGGGCACGCCCAGCGGGTTGAGGACGACGTCGACCGGCGTGCCGTCGGGGAGGAACGGCATGTCCTCCTGCGGCAGGATCTTCGAGATGACGCCCTTGTTGCCGTGACGGCCGGCGAGCTTGTCGCCCACGGTGATCTTGCGGCGCTGGGCGATGTACACGCGCACCAGCTGGTTCACGCCGGCGGGCAGCTCGTCGCCGTCCTCGCGGTTGAACTCGCGCACGCCGATGACCGTGCCGGACTCGCCGTGCGGCACCTTCAGGGAGGTGTCGCGGACCTCGCGGGCCTTCTCGCCGAAGATCGCGCGCAGCAGGCGCTCCTCCGGGGTCAGCTCGGTCTCGCCCTTGGGCGTGACCTTGCCGACGAGGATGTCGCCCGCGCCCACCTCGGCGCCGATGCGGATGACGCCGCGCTCGTCGAGGTCGGCCAGCACGTCCTCGGAGACGTTCGGGATGTCCCGCGTGATCTCCTCCGGGCCGAGCTTCGTGTCGCGGGCGTCGACCTCGTGCTCCTCGATGTGGATCGAGGACAGCACGTCGTCCTCCACGAGGCGCTGCGACAGGATGATCGCGTCCTCGTAGTTGTGGCCCTCCCACGACATGAACGCCACGAGCAGGTTGCGGCCGAGCGCGAGCTCGCCCTCGTCCGTCGCCGGGCCGTCGGCCAGGACGGAGCCCACCTCGACGCGCTGGCCCTCGTCCACGAGCACGCGCTGGTTGTAGCTGGTGCCCTGGTTCGAGCGGACGAACTTCGCCACGCGGTAGCTGGACGTGGTGGCGTCGTCGTTGGCGACGACGATGAGGTCCGCGGAGACCTCGGTGACCACGCCGGGCTTGGTCGCGACGATGACGTCGCCGGCGTCGACGGCGGCACGGCGCTCCATGCCCGTGCCGACCAGCGGCATCTCCGAGCGGACCAGCGGCACCGCCTGGCGCTGCATGTTGGCGCCCATGAGCGCGCGGTTGGCGTCGTCGTGCTCGAGGAACGGGATGAGCGCGGTGGCGACCGACACCATCTGGCGCGGGGAGACGTCGATGTAGTCGACCTCGCCCACCGGGACGTCGGACGTCTCGCCGCCCTTGACGCGCACCAGGACGCGCTGCTCGGCGAACCGGCCGTCCGCCGTCAGCGGGGTGTTGGCCTGCGCGATGACGTAGCGGTCCTCGTCGTCGGCGGTCAGGTAGTCGATGTCGTCCGTCACACGGCCCTCGACGACCTTGCGGTACGGGGTCTCGATGAAGCCGAACGGGTTGATGCGGCCGAAGGACGCCAGCGAGCCGATGAGGCCGATGTTCGGGCCCTCAGGGGTCTCGATCGGGCACATGCGGCCGTAGTGCGACGGGTGGACGTCGCGGACCTCCATGCCGGCGCGGTCGCGGGACAGACCGCCGGGGCCCAGCGCCGAGAGGCGGCGCTTGTGGGTCAGGCCCGCGAGCGGGTTGTTCTGGTCCATGAACTGCGACAGCTGCGAGGTGCCGAAGAACTCGCGGATCGACGCCACCACGGGGCGGATGTTGATCAGCGTCTGCGGCGTGATGGCCTCGACGTCCTGCGTCGTCATGCGCTCGCGGACCACGCGCTCCATGCGGGACAGGCCCGTGCGCACCTGGTTCTGGATGAGCTCGCCGACGGCGCGGATGCGGCGGTTGCCGAAGTGGTCGATGTCGTCGATCTCGACGCGCACCTCGACGTCCTCGCCGCCGCGGCGGCCGGGCATCGTGCTCTGGTCGGCGTGCAGCGCGGCGAGGTACTTGATCGTCGCGACGACGTCGGTCAGGGCCAGCGTCGAGTCGGCCAGCGCCGCCTCGACCCCGAGCTTCTTGTTCAGCTTGTAGCGGCCGACCTTCGCCAGGTCGTAGCGCTTGGGGTTGAAGTAGAAGTTCTCCAGCAGGGCGCGGCCGGCCTCGACGGTCGGCGGCTCGCCCGGGCGGATCTTGCGGTACAGGTCGACGAGGGCCTCGTCCTGCGTGTGGACGTGGTCCTTCTCGAGCGTGTCCAGGATCGACGGGTAGGCCGCGAACTCCTCGCGGATCTCCGACTCCGTCATGCCGAGCGCCTTGAGCAGCACGGTGACGGACTGCTTGCGCTTGCGGTCGACGCGCACGCCGACGGCGTCGCGCTTGTCGATCTCGAACTCGAGCCAGGCGCCGCGCGAGGGGATGATCTTCGCGGAGAAGACGTCCTTGTCCGACGTCTTGTCGGGCACGCGCTCGAAGTACACGCCCGGGGAGCGGACGAGCTGCGAGACGACGACGCGCTCGGTGCCGTTGATGATGAACGTGCCGCGCGAGGTCATGAGCGGGAAGTCGCCCATGAAGACCGTCTGCGACTTGATCTCGCCGGTGGTGTAGTTGACGAACTCGGCGGTGACGAACAGCGGCGCCGCGTAGGTGAAGTCCTTCTCCTTGCACTCCTCGGCCGTGTACTTCGGCGGCTCGAAGCGGTGGTTGGAGAAGGAGAGCGACATCGACTGGCCGAAGTCCTCGATGGGCGAGATCTCCTCGAAGATCTCCTCCAGACCGGACGTCGCAGGGACGTCGGTGCGGCCGGCCTCGAGGGCGGCCTCGACGCGCGCCTTCCAGGCGTCGTTCCCGAGGAGCCAGTCGAAGCTCTCGACCTGCAGCCCGAGGAGGTCGGGGACCTCGAGCGGCTCGTAGATCTTGGCGAAGGAGACGCGGCGGGAAGCGGTGCGGTTCGCGATAGCGTCGGCGGACGGAGCAGAAGGGGTGCGCGAGGCAGCCAAGAGGGGTCCTTCCCTGCAGTTCGATGGCACGCTGTACGCTTCGCGTGCCGGACCGGGCGCCGTCGCTGCTTCCGGGAGCCTCGCCGCGACCGCAGGGTCGGGTCGCAGCAGCTGTTCTCGGGGCAGTGAGGGGGCGTGGAGGGCACACGCGAGCGCAAAGCGCTAGCATACTCGGCCCGGCCAAGGATGTCCACCACGCGCGGGCGCGACGAAGGACGCCTGACCGGGGCCGATTCGTCGGTGATCCTCCCCTCGCGGGGTGGGTCGGAACCGGGTGGTGCGAGGCGTTGTCTCGGTGGCCGCCATATGCCGCCCAAGAACAGCGGTGCCGGCCAGTCTACGGCGCGGCCCTGCCGGCGTCGAGGTGACGTCGGACACGACGAGGCCCGCACCCACCGGGTGGGTGCGGGCCTCGCGTGGATGTTCGCGGCTCAGGCCGCGGACGTCACTTCAGGGTGACGGTGGCGCCGGCGCCCTCGAGGGCAGCCTTCGCCTTGTCCGCCGCCTCCTTGTTGACGTTCTCCAGGACCGGCTTCGGGGCGCCGTCCACGAGGTCCTTGGCCTCCTTCAGGCCGAGGGACGTGAGCGCGCGCACCTCCTTGATGACCTGGATCTTCTTGTCGCCGGCGGCCTCGAGGATGACGTCGAACTCCGTCTTCTCCTCCTCGGCGGCGGCCTCGCCACCACCGGCGGCGGGGGCGGCGACCGCGACGGCGGCCGGGGCGGCGGCGGTGACCTCGAAGGTGTCCTCGAAGGCCTTCACGAACTCCGACAGCTCGATCAGGGTCAGACCCTTGAACTGCTCGATGAGCTCCTCGGTGCTGAGCTTCGCCATGATGGCGTTCCTTTCGGTCAAGCTTCTGGGCGCTTCGCCCGTCAGAAGCAAAGGGGGGTGGTGATGCTGGCGCTGCGCTGAGCGGTGCCGGTCGCCCGGCGCCGGGGTCAGGCGGCAGCGCCCTCCGACTCCTGCTTCTGACGCAGGGCATCGATGACGCGTGCGGCCTGGGCGGTGTTCGCGGTGAAGACGTACGCAGCCTGGTAGAGCTTGGCCTTCATCGCGCCGGCCGCCTTGGCCAGCAGGACCTCGCGGGACTCGAGGTCCGCGAGCTTGGTGACCTCTGCAGCGGTCAGGGCGCGTCCCTCGAGGACACCGCCCTTGATGACCAGAGCAGGGTTCGCCTTGGCGAAGTCACGCAGACCCTTCGCAGCCTCGACCGGGTCGCCGGTCACGAAGGCGATCGCGGACGGGCCGTACAGCTCGGCGTCGAGACCCTCGACACCGGCCTCCTTGGCCGCGATCTGCGTCAGCGTGTTCTTCACCACGGCGTAGCTTGCGTTGCCGCTGAGCGACCGACGCAGCTCCTTGAGCTGCTTGACGGTGAGCCCGCGGTACTCGGTCAGCACGGCCGCGTTCGACGCGCGGAACTTCTCCGCGACCTCCGCGACGGCGGCTGCCTTGTCCGGCCTCGCCATGGCAATCCTTCCGGTGGTGGTGCCACCGGCTCCCGAGGGAGGAGGTCCCGGGAACGAGGAAGAGCCCCGGCGCAGGCGCACGGGGCTCGCATCGCCGCGATCGCTCGCGGCGGAGGGTTCCGGTGTCACCTGCGCAGGTCCCCGCTCGTTCGCGGGACTTCGGTCCTCCGCCTCCCGCTGTGCGGGCAGCGTCGGACGACCGGCGGTCTTGGGTTACAGGACGACTCTACACGACGCCTGCGGGTGCCCGGGACCGGCCGGGCGCCAGGTGCGTCACACCCGGGCAGCGCCACGGGGGCCACCGGGGCCACCGGGGCCACCGGACGCCCGAGGGCCCGGGGCCCCGCCGCGCGGCGGGGCCACCGGGCCCTCGGTGCTCGTGAGGAGCGCGGCTCAGGCCGCGGCCTCCTCGAGGAGCTTCGTGGTCTTCGACGGGTCGACCGGGATGCCCGGGCCCATCGTCGTGGCGATCGTCGCCTTGATCAGGTAGCGGCCCTTCGACGCGGACGGCTTGAGGCGCAGGACCTCCTCGAGCGCGGCCGCGTAGTTCTCCACCAGCTGCTCGGTGCCGAACGACACCTTGCCGATGATGAAGTGCAGGTTCGCGTGCTTGTCGACGCGGAACTCGATCTTGCCGCCCTTGATGTCGGACACGGCCTTGGCGACGTCCATGGTCACCGTGCCGGTCTTCGGGTTCGGCATGAGGCCGCGGGGGCCGAGCACCTTGCCCAGGCGGCCGACCTTGCCCATGAGGTCCGGCGTCGCCACGGCGGCGTCGAAGTCGGTGAAGCCGCCGGCCACCTGGTCGATGAGCTCGTCGCCGCCGACGATGTCGGCGCCGGCCGCGCGGGCCTCCTCGGCCTTCGCGGCGTTCGCGAACACCAGGACGCGGGCGGTCTTGCCCGTGCCGTGCGGCAGGTTGACCGTGCCGCGGACCATCTGGTCCGCCTTGCGCGGGTCCACGCCGAGGCGGAACGCAACCTCGACGGTCGCGTCGTACTTGGTGGTCGACGTCTCCTGCGCGAGGCGGATCGCCTCGAGCGGGGCGTAGAGGGCGTCGCGGTCGATCTTCTCGGCCGCGGCGCGGTAGGCCTTGCCGTGCTTCGCCATGATGGCTTCTCCTTCGTGTGGTCGTCGCGGGCCCGGGGCCCTGCCACGTCCCGGCGCCGGTCGGCACCGGGTCATCGGTGGACGGGCGCGGCGCCCGGGCCCGCTCGGGGCCCGGGCGCCCGCCCGGTCCGGCGGTCGGAGACCGCCGGGGGGTTCAGCTCTCGACGCCCGTCAGAGCTCGGTGTTGATGCCCATGGAGCGGGCGGTGCCGGCGACGATCTTCATCGCGGCGTCGAGGTCGTTCGCGTTGAGGTCCTCGAGCTTCGTCTGGGCGATCTCGCGGACCTGGTCGGCGGTGAGCGTGGCCACCTTGACCGTGTGCGGGGTGGCCGAGCCCTTGGCCACGCCGGCGGCCTTCTTGATGAGCTCCGCGGCCGGCGGCGTCTTCGTGATGAAGGTGAAGGAACGGTCCTCGTAGACCGTGATCTCCACCGGGATCACGTTGCCGCGCTGCGACTCGGTGGCCGCGTTGTAGGCCTTGCAGAACTCCATGATGTTCACGCCGTGCTGACCGAGCGCGGGGCCGATCGGCGGGGCCGGGGTGGCGGCACCGGCGTTGATCTGGAGCTTGATGAGCCCCGCGACCTTCTTCTTGGGAGGCATGGGAGATCCGTGCTTTCTGTGTCGTGGGCCGACGCCGTGGGCGATGACCCGGTTGCATGCTGTCGCCGGCGGCTCGCGCCGCCCGCGCCCGGGGGCGTCAGATCTTGGCGACCTGGTTGAACGACAGCTCGACCGGGGTCTCCCGGCCGAAGATGGAGACGAGGACCTTGAGCTTCTGGGCCTCGACGTTGATCTCGGAGATCGTGGCCGGCAGCGTGTCGAACGGGCCGTCGGTGACGGTGACCGACTCGCCGACCTCGAAGTCGACCTCGACGGGGGTCTTGGCGGACGCCGCCTGCTGGGCGGGCTTGCCCGCCTCCTTCGGCGCCTCGAGCACGGGCGCCAGCATCGAGACGACCTCGTCCTGGGTCAGCGGCACCGGCTGGTGCGTGTGCCCCACGAAGCCGGTGACGCCGGGCGTGTGACGCACGGCGCCCCACGACTCGTCGGTGAGCTCCATGCGCACGAGGACGTAGCCCGGGATCCGCACGCGCCGCACGAGCTTCTTCTGCGCGTTCTTGATCTCGGTCACCTCCTCCATGGGGACCTCGACCTGGAAGATGAAGTCCTCCATGTTCAGGCTCTGGATGCGGTTCTCCAGGTTGGCCTTCACACGGTTCTCGTAGCCGGCGTACGAGTGGATGACGTACCAGTCGCCCTCCTGCATGCGCAGGGTGCGCTTGAACTCCTCGAGCGGGTCCTCGACGACGTCGCCGTCGGCGTCCGCGGGGCGCTCCTCGACGGTCTCGTCCGCGTCGGCCTCGGCGGCCGGGGCCTGCTCGGTCGCGTCCGCGGGCACGTCGAGGTCCGCCGCGGCGTCCTCGCCGGGCTCGAGGGCGTCGACGTTCTCCGTCTGGTCCAGAGGCTCCTGGGACACGAACGAACCTGCTTTCCGACTGGTCGGTCTGGTTGTGCTGGTGGGCGGTGCGGTGCTCGGCGGTGCTGGGCGGTGGGGCGCTCAGCCGAACAGGGCCAGGACGCCCCGTCCGATCACGAAGTCGAGCACCGACACGAAGATCATGACCACGACGACGAACACCAGCACGACGGCGGTGTACGTCATCAGCTCGGAGCGCGTCGGGGAGACGACCTTCTTGAGCTCGGCGACGACCTGGCGCACGAACAGCGCGATGCGCGCGAACAGGCCCTTGCGACTCTTCTCGTCACGCGCGGTGCCGCCTGCCTGGACGGTCGACTCGCTCACTTGCCCAACCCCGTTTCGCGACAGCCACCCCGCACCGCCTGTCGGCGACGCGGCACGGCACGGACTCCTGGCGTTCCGGGGACACCGGTGCGGGCCCCGCTGCGCGCGGCCCCGCGGGGGATCACGCTGGCAGGGTAGACAGGACTCGAACCTGCAACCTGCGGTTTTGGAGACCGCTGCGCTACCAATTGCGCCACTACCCTTCGTGCTCGACGACGCCGCCCGGACCTCGCACGGGGTCAGCCCCGGGCGCGTTCCAGCGTGGCGGTCGTCAACCACCGAGGGACCACTGTACGCGAACCGGAGGCGTGGGTCGAACCGCCCCCCGCGCCCGCCGCCTCGCACCACCTCGTGTCCACCGTCCGGTGGACACGAGGTCCCGCCGTCCGGGCCTCACGCGCACGGGCGCGCGGCGGCCAGCCTGGGGGCATGACCACGACCACCACCCCGGCCCCCTCCCCCGGCGGCTCCCCCGGCACCTCGCCCGGCAGCTCCCCCGGCCGGGCGGGCCCACGCGGCGCCGCGGCCCCCGCCGTCCGCGTGCGCGGGCTGCGCAAGGCGTACGGCGACAAGCGCGCCGTGGACGGCCTCGACCTGGACATCGCCCGCGGCGAGATCGTGGCCGTGCTCGGGCCCAACGGCGCGGGCAAGACCACCACCGTGGAGGTCCTCGAGGGCTTCCGCGACCGCGACGACGGCGAGGTCACGGTGCTCGGCACCGACCCGGCCGCCGCGGGGCGCGCCTGGCGCGCCCGCATCGGCGTCGTCGCGCAGGACTCGCGCGACCAGGCCGACCTGACCGTCGCCGAGTCCGTGCGGCACACCGCGCGGTACTACCCCGCGCCCCGCGACCCCGACGAGGTCGTCGCGGCGGTGGGCCTGCAGGACAAGGCGCGTGCCCGCGTCCGCGCCCTGTCCGGCGGGCAGCGCCGCCGCCTCGACGTCGCGCTCGGCATCGTCGGGCGCCCCGAGCTGCTGTTCCTCGACGAGCCCACCACCGGGTTCGACCCGCAGGCGCGCCGCGTGTTCTGGGACCTCGTGCGGGCGCTGCGCGCGGACGGCACCACCGTGCTGCTCACCACGCACGACCTCGACGAGGCCGCGCACCTCGCCGACCGCGTCGTCGTCGTCCGCGACGGGCGCGTCGTGGCCGAGGGCACCCCCGACACGCTCGGCGGCCCGGAGGCGCGCGTGCCGGTCGTCTCCTGGACCGCCGACGGCGTCGCGCGCTCGCAGCGCACCACCACCCCCACCGCGCTCGTCGCCGAGCTGGCCGCCCGGGCCGGAGGGCCCGACGGCGAGATCGCCGACCTGCGCGTCACCCGCCCCAGCCTCGAGGACGTCTACCTCGGGCTCCTCGGGAAGGCCGACGCATGACCACCACCGCCCCCGTCCCCGCCCCGCGCCCCGCTCCGCC
>NZ_LWGM01000020.1 GCF_001750215.1 Isoptericola variabilis
CGGGGGTGGCGACCTGGGTGAACTCCGTCTGGCCCGAGACCACGGTCAGCGTGCCGTCGTCGATCTTGGGCTGCAGCACCGACATCGCGCCCTTGAAGAAGTTCGGCGCGTTCGGGTCGGCCGGGCCGCCGCCGAAGAGCTCGATGTTGTAGGGGCCCGAGCCCTTGCGCTCGGCCAGGCCGTCGAGGAGCGCCTGGCCCTGCAGCTCACCGGTGCGGACCGAGCCGAACTGCACGACGCCGTCCACCGCGTCGGTGTTCTCGATCAGCCTGTCGTAGCCGATGACGGCGACGCCCTGGGACTTGGCCGTCTCCAGGACGGAGCCCAGCTGCGTACCGTCGATGGGGCCGACGACGATCACCTTCGCGCCCTGCTCGATCATCGCCTCGATCTGTTGCTGCTGCTGGGGCACCTTGTTGTCCGCGGCCTGCACCAGCGGCTTGAAGCCGGCGGCCTCGAGCTCGTCGGTGAACATCGTCTCGGCCTCCTTCCAATTCTGGGTGCCGAGCCACGGCAGCGCGACGCCGATCGTGGCGTCGGCGGCGAAGCCGCCGCTCTCCTGGCCTCCAGCATCAGCGGTGCCTTCGCGGCCGCTGCCGCAGGCGCTCAGCAGGAGCACACCTGCGGTCACAGCGGCCGTCAGGCCAGCGAGTCGGTTGGTGGTGCGCATTTCCACTCCTTCGTCGAACAGCACCTGGTAGGGGGTACTGGGTTCCGAGGCTCCGCTCGGAGCCGTTGGGGGCGTGCGGCGCCCGTGGCGCCGCACGGCGCGGCGCTCGTCAGGCGCCGTGTCGAGGTGACGGCGTCGGATCGGCTGCCGCCGCGACGTCGTCGGTCGTGCCGGTGGGGGCGGCCACGGGAGAACCGTCGAGCCCACGGGCCGAGATGAGGCTGGGCTCGGCGGCGTCGACCGGCCCGGCGGCGGGAACGTCCGTGGTGGTCGCCACGGCGGTACCCTTGGGGGTGAGGCCGGAGAAGAGCCGGCCGATGATCGAGGGACGCCCCTGGCTCTTGTTGTAGACGTCGAACGCGACGGCGGCCAGGAGGACCACGCCCTTGATGACCTGCGTGCGGTCGGCCCCGACACCCATGAGCGCCAGGCCGTTGTTCAGCACCGCCATCACCAGGCCGCCCACGATCGATGCCGTGACGGTCCCGACGCCGCCGGAGACGGCGGCGCCGCCGATGAAGACGGCCGCGATCGCGTCGAGCTCCCAGTTGGTGCCGTCGGCGGGGCCCGCGGAGGTGGCGCGGCCGGTGAACATGATGCCCGCGACGGCCGCCAGGAGGGACATGTTGAGCATCACCAGGAAGTAGGTCCGCGGCACGTTGACCCCGGACAGCGCGGCCGCCGCGCGGTTGCCGCCCACGGCGTAGACGTGCCGACCGAACCGCGTGCGCTGGGTGAGCACGTGGTAGAAAATCACGAGCAGCAGCACGATCAGGCCGGGGATCGGGAACGACGTGCCCGGGCGGCCGTGCCCGAAGATCCAGGTCAGGTACCCGATCACCGCGACCAGCAGCGCCGAGCGGACGATCAGCGGGGCGGGCGAGACGGGGACGTCGGACTCGGCGACGCGGCTCTGGTGGGCGCGCAGCTGCCCCCAGACGGCCCAGACGGCGGCGACGATCCCGAGCAGCAGCGTCGAGTTGTTCAGCTGCGTCCACCCCGGACCCCACTCGGGCAGGTAGCCGGCGCCGAACGTGCGCAGCTCCTGGGGCGCGGGCCGCGAGATCGAGGAGGAGATCCAGATGACGCCGCCGCGGAAGATCATCATGCCGGCCAGCGTGGTGATGAACCCCGGGATGCCCAGCTTCGCGAGCCACAGGCCCTGCCACGCCCCGATCGCCGCGCCGAGGACCAGGCCGAGCAGAGCCGCCAACCACCAGGGCAGCCCTACATCGGACGCGGTGATCGCCACCACCATGCCGACGAAGCCGGCCACCGAGCCGACCGACAGGTCGATCTGGCCGATGACGATCACCATGACCATGCCGATCGCCAGCGTCAGCACGTAGGCGTTGCCGGCGACGAGGGCCTGGAAGTTCGACGAGGTGATCATGCGCCCGTCGGAGGCGATGTGGAACCCGACGAGGAGCGCGACGAGGGCGAACACCATCGAGAACTGGCGGATGTCTCCGCCGAGGATCTGCTTGACGTGCTTCATCATGTCTTCCCTGAGGTCGTGTGCGTCCGTCAGCGGGCCGCGGAGGTCGAGGAGGTGGCGGTCATGAGGCGCATGAGCGACTCCTGGTCCGCCTCGGCGGTGGGCACATCACCGGTGATGCGGCCCTCGCAGATCGTGTAGATGCGGTCGGTGATCCCCAGGAGTTCCGGCAGCTCGGAGGAGATGACGATCACGGCCTTCCCCTGGTCGGCGAGCTGGTGGACGAGCCTGTAGATCTCGTACTTGGCGCCGACGTCGATGCCGCGCGTGGGCTCGTCGAGGATCAGGACGTCCGGGTCCGGGAACATCCACTTCGAAAGCACGACCTTCTGCTGGTTGCCGCCCGAGAGCGTCGCCACACCGACCTTGACGCTGGGCGCCTTGATGCCCACCGACCGGCGGTAGCGGTCTGCGACCCGCGCTTCCTCGTCCAGGTCGAGCAGGCGGCCCTTGAGGATCGCCTTCATGTTGGCCGAGACGACCGTGCGCTTGATCGAGTCGAGCAGGTTCAGCCCGAGGGTCTTGCGGTCCTCGGGCACATACGCCAGGCCGCCCTTGATCGCGGCGGTCACGGTCGGCGTCACGAGCTCCTCGCCGCGCAGGTACATGCGCCCGGCGAGATACGTGCCGTACGAGCGACCGAAGAGCGAGCGTGCAAGCTCGGTGCGGCCAGCTCCCATCAGCCCCGCGAATCCCACCACCTCGCCGGCGCGCACGACGAACGAGGCGTCCTTGGTGACCAGCCGGTCAGGGATGGTGGGGTGGGCGACACGCCAGTCGCGCACCTCGAAGAGCACCTCGCCGATGTTCGGCGTGCGCTCCGGGTAGCGGTTGTCGAGCGACCTGCCCACCATCGAGCGGATGATCCGGTCCTCGTCGACGTGGCCGGCCTCGACCGGGTAGGACTCCACCGTCCGCCCGTCGCGCAAGACCGTGACGGCGTCGGCGACGGCGGCGATCTCGTTGAGCTTGTGCGAGATCATGATCGATGTGATGCCGCGGGCCTTGAGCCCCCGCATGAGGTCCAGCAGGTTCTCGGAGTCGTCCTCGTTGAGCGCGCTGGTCGGCTCGTCGAGGATGAGCAGCCGCACGTCCTTCGACAGGGCCTTGGCGATCTCCACCAGCTGCTGCTGCCCGACGCCGAGCGACTTGATCGGCGTCGCCGGGTCGATGTCCAGCCCGACGCGGGCGAGAAGGTCCAGGGTCTTGCGCCGGGCGGCCTTCCAGTCGATGAGCGGGCCCGCCATCACCTCGTTGCCGAGGAACAGGTTCTCCATCACCGACAGCTCGGGCACCAGCGCGAGTTCCTGGTGGATGATCACGATGCCGGCATGCTCGGACGCCTTGATGTCCTTGAACGCGACCTCGTGCCCCTGGAACAGGATCTGGCCTTCGTACGTGCCATGGGGGTACACGCCCGACAGCACCTTCATCAGGGTGGACTTGCCGGCGCCGTTCTCACCGCAGATCGCGTGGATGTCCCCCGCGTTCACGGTCATGGTCACGTCGTCGAGCGCCCGGACTCCGGGGAACGTCTTGCCGATGTGCCGCATCTCGAGCACTGGAGGAGTGCTGCCGACCATCGTTGGCCTCCGTCGCATCGTCGCTCGGCACATGGTGTGCCGACATCGTTGTCAGCGGGAGCGTACACCAGCGTTTCGCCAGCAGACACCACAACGGATTACGGTTAGGTCTCGTCCCATGACAACGTAGACATACGGGACCGTCTGGGGAGGGGGACGCTCCGTGACCGGCTCGACGATCGCGAACACGCTCCGACGGCCGCTCATCGCTGACCGGGCAGACAACAGACGTCCAGAGGCAGCCGTCGTAGACGCTGCTTCAAAGCCCGCCGCCAACGCCGCGCCTCCGGTAACTCCTGTCCGGGGGTTCCGCCCACCGCGGGAGTCCGCGGGGCCCCGTCCTCACGGAACGCGGCGGGGGGAGCGGAACGCCGGCGCGGGCGCGATCACGGCTTGGAGCTGCATCTTCAGCGGCAGCTCGTGATCCTGCGGTCGAACCCCAGGGGGCGCCATGCGCTCGTCACGTTCGGCTCGCCCTCTCGCGAAAGATCTCGGCGGCTCGGCGCTGCATGCGCGATTACTGCCGGCGGCCAGACCACCGGCAACGCGGCCCGCTAGCGGGGCCGCACGCGGCCAGTTCGAGCGGTACAGCGAGTATCCACGCAGCGCTGCCGGAGCGACCCGCCTTGGCCAGTCATGCCCGACTGGACACGCCTAGGCGCCAAATCTCACCCTGCTTAACCGCTTGACCATCGTCGGAGACGGTCATTACGGTCTGCTCAACCGATTAACCACGACGATGGGTGATCATGAACCAACGTGGGTTCTACCAACCGAGCGGCGCTTGGGTCGGGGACGTCATCCCCTGGCAAGAAGGCGGCGTGTTCCACCTTTTCTACCTGTACGAGTCCCGCCGCGTGCCGAAAGAAGGCATGCCGTGGCACCGGGTCATCACCGACAACCTGGTCGACTTCCACGAGTCCGGATCGGCACTGGCGTCGGGTGGCCCCGCGGCGGCGGACTTCAACGTCTACACCGGAAGCATCGTGCTCGACGGCGAAGGCACCCACCACGCCTTCTACACGGGCCAGAACCCGGACATCTGCGGGCAAGACGAGCGGCCGCTGCAGGTGGTGATGCACGCGTCGAGCTCCGACGGCATGCAGACCTGGCAGCGCCACCCGGACGACACGTTCGGCGCGACCCCAGGCTATGAGACCGGAGACTGGCGCGACCCCTTCGTCTTCTGGGACGCAGACGCACAGGTGTGGCGCATGCTCATCACCGCCCGGCACGCGAGCGGTCCTGCGCGGCGACGTGGCGTGATCGCGCAGTGCACCTCGCGCAACCTGACGAGCTGGGAGCCGGCGCCGCCGTTCTGGGACCCGCGGCGGTACATCGCGCACGAGTGCCCGGAGGTGTTCCAGTGGGGCGACTGGTGGTACCTGGTCTACTCCGAGTTCAGTGACGCCTTCACCACGCGCTACCGGATGGCACGCGACCTCGAGGGTCCGTGGATCGTGCCCGAGCACGACACCCTCGATGGGCGCGCGTACTACGCCGCTAAGTCGGCAGCCCACGATGGTCGCCGGTTCTTCTTCGGCTGGATCGCGTCGCGCGAAGGCGCCCGGGACGATGGCGCGTGGCAGTGGGCGGGCACCATGTCGGTGCTCGAGGCCGAGCAGCGACACGACGGCACCTTGGCGTTCCATCCCACCGAGGAGCTGCGCCAGACCTTCGCCGAGCCTGCGGAGGCGATCGCCCCGGGAACGGCCCTGCATGCCTCGGACGGTTACACGTGCACCGTGACGTCGGCAGAGGCACCAACGGCGTTCCGGGTGGTGGTCCGGTTCGACGTCACGGAGGGCACGGGCGAGTGCGGCGTGCTGCTGCGTGCGAGTGCCGACGGCGACGAGGCGTACGTGCTGCGTCTGGAGCCGAAGCGCGGGCGACTGGTGTTCGACCGGTGGCCGCGCCGGGCGACGGGGACCGAGCAGTGGCAGATCTCCGGCGACGTGCCGTTCGTCGTCGAGCTCGAGCGGCCCTGCACGCTGCAGCCGGGCATCCACGAGCTCGAGGTCATCGTCGACGGCGACATCTGCGTGGCCACCGTGGACAACTCCACCGTGCTGAGCACGCGGCTCTACGACCGTCCCAGCGGCCGCGTCGGCGCGTTCGTCGGCGAAGGCGCCGTCACCGTCGAGGAGTTCACCGTCTTCACGCGTACCGACTCGTATGCCAGCTCTGCCCTCGTGACGGACGACGTCCTCGCCGCAGCGACGACGTAGCCCACTCCACAGATCTCGACCCCTCACATCCAACCAATCAATGGAGATCGACGATGCCTTCCACCACGCGCAAAGGTGCGCTCCTCGCCGCAGTCACGACCGCCGCGCTCGCCCTCTCAAGCTGCGCCGGCGGCGCCGGCGCAGCTGACCCGACCGATGTCGACCCCGACGGCGAGGTCGTCGCCCGGGAGATCTCCTGGCTGCTGTCGCGGCCGGCGGACGGCGGCGTGATCACGGCGATGCAGCAGATCGCCGAGGAGTACGCCGAGGAGCACCCGGGCTTCGCGCTCAACCTCATCACCACCCCCGACCGCCCCTCGTACGTGCAGAAGTACGAGACGCTCGCGGCGGCCAACAAGCTGCCGGAGCTGTTCGACACCGACGCGACCCCGTTCGCACAGAAGCTGGCGCAGCAAGGACGCATGGTCGACGTCGACGCACTGCTCGACGACCTGGGCCTGGCGGACGACTACCGTGACGCCGCGCTTGCCTACCAGCGCTTCGACGACGGATCGCTTCACATGGTGCCGTTCGAGTTCCAGCTGGAGTTCTTCTGGTACAACTCGGCGCTGCTCGAGCAGGCCGGCGTCGAGGTCCCGGCGACGCTCGACGACTTCCCGCAGATGTGCGAGGCCCTCCGTGCCGCGGGGATCACGCCGATCGCTCTCGACGGCCAGGACCAGTGGCCGCTGGAGCGATACATGGCGTACTACCCGTTCCGCATGGCGGGCCCGGACTACATCCGAGACCTGAAGAACGGCGACGCGTCGTTCGCCGACCCTGCCGGCCGCGCGGCGGCCGAGTGGCTGTACGACCTCGGCCAGGCCGGCTGCTTCCAGGAGGGCTTCTCCTCGACGGGCTACGCGGACGCGCAGGCACTGTTCACCTCCGGCAAGGCGGCCGTCTACAACATCGGCACCTGGGAGCTGAGCAACCTCGCTACGGAGTCGCTTGACCCGGCCGTGCGCGACCAGATCGACTACTTCACCCTCCCGACCATCGAGGGTGCGGTCACGGCGGACAACGAGTACGTCACGCCGTCCGGCATCGGCATGGCCGTCAACGCGAAGACGTACGACCCGCTCGTGCGCGACTTCCTGGCCTTCGCGCTCGAGCGGTACCCGGAGGTCTACGCCGCGACCGGCGCGCTGTCGCCGACCACGACCGCCGAGACCGCGATCCCGGTCGGCGCGACCGAGCTCTACTCCCGCGCTGTCGCCCAGGCCGACGAGGTGGGGACGGCGATCGCGATGCCGTGGGACACGCAGCTCGACCCGGCGACGAACACGCGCCTGCAGCAGGAGCTGACGCTCCTGGTCCAGGGCGACATCACGCCGGACGAGTTCATCGAGACCATGGACGCCACCCTCGCGGAGAACAGCGATGGCTGAGCTCGCCCAGGCCGGGGTGGGCGTGGCGCGTTCGCGCCCGCCCCGGCCCCGCAAGCCGCTGTCGACGTCGATGTTGCCGCGTCGATCACCGCTCGCGGTCGCGGTGTTCCTCGTCCCGCCGCTCCTGCTGTACGGAGTCGCGGTGCTGCTGCCCATCGTGCAGTCGCTGTTCCTCAGCCTGTTCAGCTGGGACGGCATCACCGACATGACGTTCGTCGGCGTGGACAACTACGTCAAGATGCTCACGCGCGACGACGTCTTCTGGACCGCCTTCCGCAACGCGCTCGGGTACCTGGTGATCTGCCTCGTGCTGCAGCTCGGCGGGGCTCTCGTCGTCGCCGGCCTGCTCACGGCGCTGCCCAAGGCTCGCGAGCTCGTCAAGACGCTCTACCTGCTGCCGGCGGTCATCTCGACCGTCGCGATCGCCTTCCTGTTCCAGCGGGTCTACTCGCTGGAGCCCGTCGGTCTGCTCAACCAGCTCCTGGCCTGGGTCGGGCTGGAGGAGGAGCAGACGGCGTGGCTCTCGAACGTCCAGACGGTGCTGGCCGCGGTGTCGATCCCCGAGGGCTGGCGGTTCACGGGGCTGTACATGCTGATCATCTACGCCGCGCTCATCGCGGTGCCTCGCGAGCTCGAGGAGGCCGCGCGCCTGGACGGCGCCTCGTGGTGGCAGGTCTTCTGGCGGATCCGGTTTCCCTACATCCGGCCGGTCTGGATCACGACCACGGTCATGGCGACGACCTTCGCCCTGCGCGGGTTCGACATCCCCTACCTGCTCACCAACGGTGGCCCGGGCCAGTCCTCAGAGCTGTTGACGACCTACATGTACAAGACGGCGTTCGTGCACACCGACTACGGCTACGCCAGCGCCATCTCCGTCTTCATCGTCATCGAGTGCCTCATCGCCGTCGGCCTGATCTTCCTGCTGCTTCGTCGAAGGGACGACTCGTGACCGCCCCCGTCCTCACCGCGCCCAGCAGACGTGCGCAGACCGCGGCACCGGCCCCCCACCGTGCCCGTAGCCGTTCGCCGAGGCTTCGGGCGCACCGCACGCTGCTGACCGCCACGATCCTGCTCATCGTCCTCGTGCAGGTCTACCCGCTGCTGTGGCTCTTCCTGACCAGCTTCCGCACCGCCACGGACTTCGCCGGCGGCAACCCGTTCGCCCTGCCGACCGAGTACACGCTCGACAACTATGCGCGAGCGTTCGCCACCGGCAACCTCGGGCTGAACATCCTCAACAGCCTCGTCGTGACGCTGGGGGCGAGCGCGCTCATCGTCGCGGCGGGCATGATGGCCGCCTACGCGCTGCAGGTGCTCGGCTTCCGCTTCAGCGGGGCGGTGCGCGCCCTGTTCCTGCTCGGAATCATCGTGCCCGTGCAGATCGCCCTGGTGCCGCTGTTCATCGACTACTCGCGAGTCGGGCTGCTCGACACCCACCTGTCGATCATCATCCCCCTGGCCGCGTTCTCGCTGCCGATGGCGGTCTACCTGTTCTCGTCGTTCTACCAGTACATCCCGCGGGAGATGTACGAGGCGGCCTCGCTCGACGGCGCGGGCCCGTACCGGATCTTCGCCGGGATCACGTTCCCGTTGTCGGCGAACACGATCATCACGGTCGTGCTCGTCAACAGCATCTTCATTTGGAACGACTTCATCTTCGCGAACACCTTCGTGCTGTCCGACGGGCTCAAGACGATCCCGCTGGGCCTGCAGAACTACATCGGGGCGATGGGCAACACCGACTGGACGGCGACGTTCGCGGCCGTCTGTGTCACGGTGACCCCTCTGCTGCTGGTGTTCCTCGTGCTGAACAAGGCGATGATCTACGGACTCGAGAGCGGAGCGACCAAGGGATGAGCGCCGCAGAGCACAGCAAGCACGGCGGCGCCGTCACGATGCGTGATGTCGCCAAGGCCGCCGGGGTGTCGGTGGCGACGGTGTCGCACGTCGTGAACGACAAGCCAGGTGCCCGCATCGGCGACGACGCCAGGCGCAGGGTGCAGGAGGCGGTCGCCGAGCTGGGCTACCGGCCGAACGCGCTCGCCAAGACCCTCTCGCAGGGGTCCTCGCGCTTCATCGGCCTCGTGGCCGACGCCATCGCCACGACCCCCTTCGCCGGTCAGATCATCCACGGTGCACAGGACGAGGCATGGAAGCACGGGTACGTGCTGCTGGTCGCCAACACCGACGGCAACGCCGCGGCGGAGAACGACGCCATCGCCATGATGCTCGAGCACCAGGTGCACGGCATCCTCTACTCGACGTGGTACCACCGCGAGATCGTCGTGCCCGAGGCGCTGCACCAGACCGACACGGTGCTCGTCGACTGCTTCGCCGACGGCAGCGGGCTTCCCGCGGTCGTGCCCGACGAGGAGCAGGGCGGACGCACGGCGACCGAGGAGCTCCTCGCCGCCGGGCATCGGCGGATCGCGTTCATCAACACGACGACGCCGTCGCCGGCGCAGAGCGGGCGCCTCGCCGGGTACCGCGCCGCGCTCGAGGCGGCGGGCATCGCTTTCGACGAGTCGCTGGTGTTCCCTGCCGCACCGGAGCAGGAAGGCGGGTACGCCACCACCCCCGGCATCATCGGGTCGCACGCGACGGCCGTGTTCTGCCACAACGACCGTGTGGCGATGGGCCTCTACGACGGGCTGCGTGAGCACGGGCTGCGCATCCCCGACGACGTCGCCGTCATGGGATTCGACAACCAGGACGTGATCGCCGCGCACCTGCGCCCACCGCTGTCCACCGTGGCGCTCCCCCACTACGAGCTCGGCGCGGCCGGCGTACGAATCCTCCTCGGTCTCGACACCGCCCCCGGCACGCACCCGCACCGCATCGCCTGCCCGCCGGTCCAGCGGCGCTCGATCTGAGGAACCGACGTGCACACCATGAACGACCACATGCCGCGACCGACATTCCACTTCACGCCGCAGCGCAACTGGATCAACGACCCGAACGGACTCGTCCGCCACCGCGGGCTGTGGCACCTGTACTTCCAGCACAACCCCGAGGGCCCCGACTGGGGCAACATGAGTTGGGGCCACGCGACCAGCACCGACCTGCAGCACTGGACGGAACACCCCGTAGCGCTGCCCTACCGCCACGGCGAGCAGATCTTCTCCGGCTCCGTCGTCGCACCACCGCCCGACAGCGACGGACCGCTGACGGCGTACTTCACGAGCGCCTACGCGGACGGACACCAGGCGCAGTCCCGGGCGACGAGCCGCGACGGCGGCTACACCTGGCAGCTCGACCCGGACAACCCGATTCTTGATCGCGGCACGAGCGCGTTCCGCGACCCCAAGGTGATCCGCTTCGTCGACCACGAGGGCCGCTCCCGGTGGATCCTGCTCGCGGTCGAGGCCGACGACCGGCAGGTGCTGTTCTACTCGTCGGACGACCTGCGGACCTGGGAGTTCCTGAGCACCTTCGGTCCGCTCGGACCCGAGGACGTCGTCTGGGAGTGCCCCGACCTCGTCCCGCTGACCCTCGACGACGACCCGGAGAATCGCCGGTGGGTGCTGCTGCTCAGCACGAACCCCGTCGGCGAAACCCCGGATCCGCAGGGCTCGGCCATGCACTACGTGGTCGGACACTTCGACGGCGCCACCTTCACCGCCGACACCCCGGAACTGACCCGACTCGACCACGGTCGGGACTGCTACGCGGGCGTCACCTTCGACAGCGCACCGGACGGCGAGGCGCTCATGCTCGCCTGGATGAGCAACTGGCGTTACGCCGACGCGGTCCCCTCATCGCCATGGCGCGGAGCGATGTCGCTGCCGCGGCGGCTATCGCTTCACACGATCGACGGCATGCCTCGCCTCGTGCAGGAGCCACCGGCCTTCGCCCGCGACGCCCTCGCACGAGCGACGCCGGCCAGCGTGCCCGGCGCCACGCAGCCGTTCCGCCTCCCGCTCAGCGGCCACTCGCTCGTCGAGCTGCAGTGGGACCCCGCAGCCGTCGGCACCGTCCAGCTGCAGCTGCGCGGCAGCGCGGAGGCGCTCGTGCACCTCGAGCACGAACCCTCATCCAACATCCTTCGTGTCACCCGTGACGGGCCCGACGCGGAGGCCGTGCATCCTGACTTCCCATCGACCAGCGCCGTTGCGCTCTCCGAAAGCGGTCCGATGCGCCTGCTGATGAGCCTCGACGGACCGCTGCTCGAAGTCTTCGTCAATGCCGGTGAGGCCACCGTGTCCAACCTCGTGGTCCTCGGCCCCGGCCCCGTCACAGCAACACTCGCCACCGAGCGGCGCGGGTCGATCACCCTCACTGCCGTCGACGTCCCGCAGCCAGCACACCAAGCGGTCGCCGGCGTCGGCGCACCAGGCTGACCCGTCGCACCGACCGCTACGACGCGGAAGGCCCACGCCGGTGCTCATGCCTTGGGCAATCACGCTTGAGCAGTCCGTCTGCCGGCGAAGACTGCTCAGCGTGCGCCCACCGTACGAAACTCATCGATCGCAGCGGTCGCGACCCCCTGGTTCTGAACACGAGTTCTGGACACGCTCCGCTCGGCGTGTCGCGCGTTCGCTCGTCGCCGTCCAGAAGCGAACGTTCCTGAACGTCCGCGTCGCTGGGACGCTGAACCAATACGCTGTCGGCCTGAACCCGCCCAAGGCGCACCTACCCGGTAAGGGTGCGTCCGACCGCAGCAGGCGAGGGTGGCTGCCCGTTCGAGCCGGGCCGGGTCCGTGACGGGGTCCTCACGCTGCGGTCGTGATTCGGGGCCCCCTGCGTCCTCGCGCGTAAGCGATGGTCCCGGTTGGCGCACCCACATCTGGGGGTCCGTGCCGCCACCGCCCCCAAGCAGTTGTGGTCTCCGTGTGGGTGTGGTCCGCAACACTGTCTGCAGAAGCACGGAGAGCCCGGATGGGCTCATGCCGATCCGGACTCTCGCGCTCACTGTGGCGGTGAATCTCGAGAGTATCCCGGGTGTCCTCAAGGGGGAACACCGGGCGGGGGATCGGCCCGGCAGCTTCACCAGCGGGCCGTAAGGCCCAGGAGGTGCAGCATGAAGCGCAGTCCCCGCGGGTTCACCATCACGTGCCCTCACTGCCGCACGAAGTTCGTGGTCGGCGGCTACAGCCCTGGCCTTATCCGGTGCGGGCAGTGTCGCAAGGCGTTCAACCTCAGGTAGGGGCCCCGCTCGACCAACTGGAGCCCCCGTCCATCGCTTGGGCGGGGGCTCCAGCCCGGCCCAAGCACACCGCCGCGGGCAACACCAATCGCTGACCTCGACCCCCGGGGCGTCGCACCCCCTTGACTGGCACCGCACTGGACCGCGCCGGACTGCACCGGACTGCATTGCGCGTCGGATATCTGACGCCTACGATCGTGCTAGCCCGTTGCGCTGAGCTCCGGGAAGTGAACCCGAGACCCGTCCGGAATGGTCGTGGCGCTCGGGTTTCGCGCTTTCTGCGGCGAGTCTCAGAGACGTGCCTCAGACGTCGACGACGCCTTCGACCACCGGTGCGCACCGCCGCCGCCAGTCACCGCCCTTGGCCCACGCCCAGGCGAACGCGTCGGGGATCGCCAGCAGCGGCTCGCTCGCCGCGGCCTCGTGCCGGTAAGCGAGGGTGTCCGCGCAACCGAGCGCCCGAGTGGTCTCGATCAGCTGCTGACGGTCTCGGCGGACCAGGCTCTCGTCACGCTCGAGGTACAGGTGGGTGTGTTGCGCCTCAGCTGCATCAGCAACCAGGGCGTCGAGGCAGCGTGCACGCCGCTCGAGCTCGGTGCGGTAGGCGGCTCCCGCGCGGTAGATCGTCACGACAGGGGCCAGGCCGGCGAACGCGTCGAGGATCTGCTTGCGCCGCGCGTCGCTCTCCTTCTTCATGTGCAGACGCGGCTGGCGGGGCAGCACCAGCGAACGCACCGTGCGACGGGCATCGGCCAGCTGCCCTGGCAGCACAACCGCCGCGACGAGCAGGTAGTCCTTCGCCTTGCTTTCATCGATGAACGCATGACCGCTGCGGGCTGGCTCCGGACGTCGTGGCACGAGGACCAGGGTAAGGACCCGTGACCACACCAAGTGCTCTCGAAGGGAGCGGCACCTGTGGGCAACCCCAGGACCCGAACCCACGGCTGCCACGATGGGCGCTTGGCCCGATTCTTGAAGGCCGTGACAGGAGGGCCACCGCCCCGACCGGGAAGCACAGCCGGCGCAGCCAGGGCCGGAGCCGACGCCGCTGAACTACTCGCCCCCGGCGCACGTGCTGGCGCGCGCGCAAGGCAGCCGTGCGGGTGATCTGCCGGCTGGTGTGATCCACGCACGAGGTACGGGTGGCCGCCCGCGCGATCCGCTGGACGGGCGGTCTGGTCATGGTCGCGGTCACCGGATCAGAGGCCCGCTCTCCGGACCACGAGCTGCTGGTGTGGTTGCGCCTGCACAGCCTCTATCGCACGGGCCCGCCGCGCCAGAGACCCAGCCCCTTGCCCCAGACAGCTAGGCGTTAGTCGCTGTCGAGAAATATCGTCTCGTCCAGCAGGTCGGTCCCGGCCTCTGGGTCACCGGTCGGCATCGGTCTTGCCGGTGGGCGCACCGTCGGAGGTGTAGTAGGCGGTCGGGGTGGTCCGTTCGCGGGCGAGGCGACCATGCGGCCGGTCGTCCGGACCGGCGTTGAGGGAGGCCGATCGGCGTCCGATGCCGAAGACGTAGCGCACGTCGGGCCGCTGGTCGGGGTCGGCGATGTAGGGGTCGGGTGGGTGCGCGGCGTACTGCTGAGCATGCTCCCGATCGTCGGGGGCGACCGCGGCTCGGTGGTCGCCGGCCTTGCGAGCCACCACGTCATGAGCCTGGCAGGCGCGCTCGGCCGCCACGGCCAGGTCGTAGACCTCCATGCGCAGCACGGGCAGGAACTCCTCGGGCGCGGGCGCGCCGGCAGCCTTGGCCCGTTCGTGCAACTGACCGGTCTGCGCCTCGTCCTCCAGCATGGTCAGCAACTGCTCGCGCTCGACGAACTTGGCCACCGCGGCCATCGCTGCGATGCGCGCCTCCAGGCTGCGTCCAAACCCCCCGGTGAACCAACCGGCCGCCCGGTGGGCGGGCTCCGGCTGGTGGGGCAGCACCTCCACCACGTCGTTGCGCAGGGTCGCGTACGCTCCCTCGTCGTCCGGCCCCAACGCGGCGGGCCTGATTACCACCGGCTCCAGGGGGTACAGCAGCTCCAGGGGCGGCACGCCCAGGGCCGCCGCCAGGACCGCGACGTCCTGCAGGTAGATCTTGGTGCGCGGGCGGGTCTCGAGGTTGCCGATCGAGGCCCGCGCCATGGGGTAGCCCAGTTCGGCCGTGCGCTCGGCCAGGTCGTGGGTGGACAGCCCCTGCCGCAGCCGCGCCTCACGGACGCGGCGGCCGATCCCCGCGGTCCAGGCCGCCGACCAGTCCTCTGGCATGGCGTCAGCGTACCGACCCGAACCGCCAAAATGCGTGCTTCCGGCGGCAGAGCCTTGGTGCTGCGCATATCTTGCGCATTTGCCCCTCGCATGCGTACCTTGGTAGTAGCGGATGGGATGTCGCGAGCAGCAGTCAAGGGAGACGGCGATGGACACCAACCGCATGCTCACGATCTCCGAGGTCGCCGACTACCTTCAGGTCCCCGTGGCCACCCTGTACCGGTGGCGCTGCGAGCAGGGCAAGGGGCCCAAGGGCATCCGCGTCGGGCGCTACATCCGCTACCGCATGGAAGACGTCCAGAAGTGGCTGCGCTCGCTCGAGCCACCCGACGACGCCATCCCCAGCCGACGCCACCACGCCTGACCGGCCAGTGCAAGAGTGATGAGTACGACCGAACGGGGTTCCGAGATGAGCACCGCGCGAGTGAACGAGACCGGCGGCCCGACTACCCGTGGGCGGCTGTGGACGCCAGAGGAGCTGGCCGACTACTTGGGCGTGACCCTGCATTGCGTCTATGCGTGGTCGAGCCGCGGCGGCGGCCCGAACGTCGTGCGCGTCGGTGCCCGACTCCGCTACCGACCGGACGATGTCGAGGCGTGGCTCGACCGTGTCACCGACAACCGCAACGAGGGTTGAGGTGTGGCACGCGAGCCACTGAAACCAGGCCGCTGGGGGCGGATCTCCCGCAAGGAGGTTCGCCCCGGCGTCTGGCGCGCGCAGGTCAAGTACCGGGACTTCGCCGGCGTCATCCACAAGCTCGAGGCGCGCGGCCCCTCGGGTGCCGCTGCAGAGGGTCGCCTCGAGGACAAGCTCCACCGCATGAACAGCGACAGCATCGCCAACGGGGGTGCAACGCTGAGGCCCGAGACGCGCATGTCCGTCGCCTTCGATCACTGGGTTGCGGAGAAGCGCGCCGAAGGACAGATCGCCCCGCAGTCTCTGACGACGTACCTGGGCGTGCTGGATCGCGACCTGCGGCCGGCGTTCGGAGCCCTCCGAGTGCGCGAGGTGACGCCGGTGGCGGTCAATCGCGTGCTCATGGCATTGAGCGGGGCGCAGAAGTTCGACACCGCCCGGCAGGCCCGCAACGTGATGTCGCAGGTCATGATGATGTGCGTCCGTTACGGTGCGGCGCCCTTCAACCCCGTCCGCGACGCGGTGACGGTTCGTAAGCCGCGGCGCGACGAGGTCCGAACGATCACGCTCAAGGACATCGCACTCCTGCGGGAGGCCGTGCGGGAGTGGGAGAACAGGCCGGCTCTCCGTCGAGGCCGCCGCAATGTCACGCTGCTGCCGCAGATCGTCGACACGATGCTCGGCACCGGCGTGCGGATCGGCGAGTGCCTGGCCCTACGCGAGGAGGATCTCGACCTCGACGCCAAGGTTCCGACACTCACGGTGACGGGGACGGTCGTGCGGGCGAACGGCCGGCTGATCCGCCAGCCCAAGCCCAAGTCGGACTCCTCGCGGCGCACGATCACTCTGCCTGACTTCGTCGTCACGGCCCTGCGCGAGGCGCTTGAGCTCGGGCTCGATGGCGGCGAGGACGGCCTCGTGTTCCCGTCCACGCGGGGCACACCGCGGTCTCCGGGACGCGTGCGCGACCAGCTTCGCGAGGCGCGGGAGGGCACCGGCGTCGACGTCACGCCACACGACTTCCGGCGCACGGTGGCGACCCAAGTCGCGCGGGGCACGACTCTCGCGCACGCCACGGCATTGTTGGGTCACGCCGACGAAGCGACCACCGCGCGCCACTACGTGCAGCGGATCCACGTCGCCCCAGACGTGCGCGCGATCATCGACCAACTGGTCGCCCAGGCGTCGGAAGGGCTCCCGCCAGAAGGCAAAAGGGAGTGAAAAGGGAGTGCGGGGAATGACGAAGGGCCCCGGATCCGCAGCATTCTGCGGTCGGGACCCTTCGATCGGCGGTAGCGGTGGGATTTGAACCCACGGTGGACTTTCACCCACACACGCTTTCGAGGCGTGCTCCTTAGGCCGCTCGGACACGCTACCTCGCCGGTCGCACCGGCCGTCCGAGGATACCCGCTCCCCCGGCGTCAGCCAAAAACGGCACCAGACGGTCCGGCTAGCAGCGCTTGCCGGCGCCCTCCACGAAGCCGTGCGCCCGAGACCTGCACGGATCCCGACCGGGTTTCCCAGGCACTGTCGAGGCCCGCCCCAGGGCCGCACCGGGTCGGTGGGATGAACTCCGGGTCAACACCGCATGAACACCCGGGGCGCGAGCCCCGGCCGACCCCCGGAGCACCGCATGCCGCCGATCCTGCTGTACGCCGTCGACCTCGTCGCCGTCACCCTGCTCACCGTCGTCTACTTCCGCCGCCACCACCGCCGCGACCTCGTGGCCGCCTACCTCGGCGTCAACGTCGGCGTGCTGGCGGTGGCCTCGGTGCTGTCCGCGAGCGCCGTCGCGGCCGGGCTCGGCCTCGGGCTGTTCGGCGTGCTGTCGATCATCCGGCTGCGCTCCAGCGAGCTGTCCCAGACGGAGGTCGCCTACTACTTCGCCGCGCTCGCCCTGGGCCTGCTCGGCGGCCTGGGCTCGGCGGCCGGCTGGCTGGGCGTCGCCGGGTCCGCCCTGGTGGTCGCCGTCATGCTGGTGGCCGACCACCCGCGCCTGATGGCGCGCCACCGCTCCGAGCTCGTGGTGCTGGACCGCGCGATCGCCGACCGCACCGCGCTCGTGGCCCACCTGGAGCAGCTGCTCGGCGGCCAGGTGCGCTCGGTCTCCGTGCAGCGCCTCGACCTGGTCAACGACTCCACGTGGGTGGAGGTTCGCTACGAGGCCCGCGCGCCGCAGCCCGCCCAGGCCCCGCAGCACGCCGCGCCGGCGGTGACCCGGTGACCGGCCCGACGGAAGGCCCGACGCACGGCCCCGCGACCGCCGTCACCGTGCCGATCGCCGGCGCGCCCGCCGTCGGCCTCGACGAGCTGACCGCCAGCGCCGGGCTCATGACTCGCACCGACCGCAAGTACGTGCTCACCGCCCACGAGGCCCGCGACCTGCTCGCCGCGCTCGCCCCGAGCGCCCGCGTGCTGGAGATCAACGACGAGCGGGACTTCGGCTACGAGTCGACGTACTTCGACACCGCCGACCTGGCGGCCTTCCGCCAGGCGGCCACCCGCCGCCGGCGCCGGTTCAAGGTGCGCACCCGCCGGTACGTGGACACCGGCGCGTGCTTCGTGGAGGTCAAGACGCGCGCGGCCCGCGGCGTCACCGTCAAGGAGCGCCTGCCGCACGACGACGACGCCTCCCTCGGCGCCGGCCGCGGCTTCGTCGCCGACCGGCTCGCCGCGGCGGACCTGCCCGACCTCGCAGCCGCGCCGCTCGTCCCGACCCTGCGCACCCGCTACCGGCGCACCACGCTGCTGCTGCCGGACGCGCGGATGACCGTCGACACCGGGCTGGCCTGGACGCTGCTCGACGACGGCGCGCCCGCCGCGCAGGCCGCCGCCGGCGACCTCGTCGTCGTGGAGACCAAGACCGGCTCCGCCCCGTCCGGCGCCGACCGCCTGCTGTGGCGCGCGGGCCACCGCCCCGACCGCATCTCCAAGTACGCGACCGGCCTGGCCGTGCTGCGGCCCGACCTCCCCGACGCCCCGTGGCGCCGCCTGCGCCGCCGGCACCTGGCCGACGTCGTACCCTGCCCCGCCTGAGCCCGAAGGACGTCCCCATGAACGCTCGCACCCACCGCCCCGCCCACCGCACGACCCGCCGCCCCGCCCACCGGATGGCCGCCCTCGCCGTCGCCGGCACCCTCGTCGTCGCCGCCCTCACCGGCTGCAGCGCCGCGCAGGGCTCCACCGCCACGAGCAGCACCGGCTCCGGCACCGGCACCGAGAACACCTCCGTGACGAGCTCCGCCGGCCAGACCGCCCAGGAGGTCCTCGACGCCAACCTCGCCTACTCCGAGACCGCCGCGCTGGCCGACGAGACCTGGGACGCCGCCGACGAGGTGGCGGTGACGTTGTCCGGCGACGCCGCCACCGCTGACGGCGACGGCGTCACGGTGGACGGCTCCACGGTGACGATCACCGCGCCGGGCACCTACCGCCTCTCCGGCACGCTCGACGACGGCCAGGTCGTCGTGGCCAGCGCCGCCGACGGCGTCGTGCGGCTCGTGCTCGACGGCGCCGACGTCACCAGCTTCACCGGCGCCGCGGTCGACGTGCAGGACGCCGACCAGGTCTCCGTCGTCCTCGCCGACGGCTCGACCAACCGGCTCGAGGACGCCACCACCTACGCCGACACCACCTCGGAGAACGCCGCGAACGCCGCGCTGTACTCGACCGCCGACATGGTGGTCTCCGGCACCGGGGCGCTCGAGGTGGTCGGCAACGCGGACGACGGCATCACCGGCAAGGACGGGCTGGTGATCGCGGCCGGCGACATCACCGTCACGGCGACCGACGACGCCGTGCGCGGCAAGGACTACCTGGTGGTCACGGGCGGCACGCTGTCGCTCGAGGCCGGTGGCGACGGTCTGAAGTCCGACGCCGCCGACGACGCCACCGCCGGCTACGTGGCGTTGCTCGGCGGCGAGGCCACGGTCCAGGCGGGGTCCGACGGCGTGCAGGGGTTCACGGACGTCGCTGTCGTCGACGGCACGCTCACCGTGACCGGGTCCGAGGAGGGCGTCGAGGCGGCGGTCATCGCCGTGTCCGGCGGCACCGTGGACGTCACCGCCACCGACGACGCCTTCAACGCCACGGTCAAGGAGGCCGAGGAGTCGACGGACGAGTCGACGACCGACGGCTCGACCGACACGTCCGACGACGCCGCCGACGGCGCCGCCCCGGGCCCGGGCGGGGGCGGTGGCGACATGTCGGCCCAGGAGGGCGCGTCGCTCACGATCACCGGCGGCAGTGTGCACGCCGTGGCCGGGGCGGACGCGTTCGACTCCAACGGCGTCGTCGAAATCTCCGGCGGCACGAGCCTGCTGGAGGTGCCCGCCGGGTCCGGCGGCGGCGAGGGCGCGATCGACGCCAACGGCACGGTGACCGTCTCCGGCGGCACGGTGCTGGCCACCGGCAACGCCGCCACCGGGCAGGTGACCGGCAGCGCGTGGGCCAGCGCGACGCTCGACGGCACGGCCGCGGCCGGCACGTCTTTGACGGTGGTCACCGACGACGGCACGGAGCTGGCCACCTTCGCGCTCACCGAGGACGCCGCCTCCGTCGCCTTCACCAGCCTGGACGTCACCGCGGGCGCCACGTATACGGTGCAGGCCGACGGCCAGACGCTGGGCACGGCGACCGCCGAGGACGGCCTGTCCGGCGGCATGGGCGGGGGCATGGGCGGCCGCGGCGGCGGCCGGCCGGGCGAGGCCCCGCGCACGGACACCGGCACGGGCACGGGCACGTCGGTCTGAGCCCGCTGCGGGTCCCTGGCGGTCCGAGACAGACCCCTCTGTCTCGGACCGCCAGGGACCCGCACCGCGCGGGGCCGTTCGCCCTGGGCGCAGGGTGGGGCACCTCACGGCGAGCCCACAGGCCCGCGAGTACGGTCGAGAGCGTGCAACCCGTCCCGCGGCCCCTCGCCCCCACCTACCAGCAGCGCACCTGGACGCTGCCGGACGACGCGGTGGTCCACCACGGCACGGTCGAGGACGCCGCCCGGGTGCTGCGCGGGCTGACAGTCACCGCCCTGACCGGCGCCGGGGTCTCCACCGACTCCGGCATCCCGGACTACCGCTCCCCCGACTCCCCGCCGCGCAACCCGATGACGTACCAGCAGTTCGTGGGCGACGAGGCGTTCCGCCGCCACTACTGGGCGCGCAACCACGTGGGCTGGCAGCACGTGCATCGCACCTACCCCAACGCCGGCCACCGCGCCCTGGCCGCGCTCGAGGAGCGCGGCGTCGTGCACGGCCTCATCACCCAGAACGTCGACCTGCTGCACGAGGACGCCGGCTCCCGCAACGTCATCGACCTGCACGGCCGCTACGACCGGGTCGTCTGCCTGCAGTGCGGCCGGGTCATCTCGCGCGCGCACCTGGCCCAGCGGCTCGAGGCGCTCAACCCGCGCTTCCTCGACGAGGTCCTGGCCGGGGGGCTGTCGGTCGAGGACGTCGAGATCGCCCCCGACGCCGACGCCGTCATCGAGCGCACCAGCCACTTCGTGCCCGCGCCGTGCGAGTTCTGCGGCGGCGTCCTCAAGCCCGAGATCGTCTACTTCGGCGAGACCGTGCCGCGCGAGCGGGTCGACCGCGCCTACGCCATGGTCGACGAGGCCGACGCGCTGCTGGTCGCCGGCACGTCGCTGACCGTGATGAGCGGTCTGCGGTTCGTGCGGCACGCGTCGAAGGCCGGCAAGCCGGTCGTCATCGTCAACCGCGGCGAGACCCGTGGTGACCCGCTGGCCACCGTGAAGGTCGACGCCGGCGTCTCCGAGACGCTCACGCGCCTCGGCGAGCTGCTCTGACCCGACGGCGCCGACCGGCCGCGCTGACGGTGCTGGGCGCCGGCGCGGTCCCGCCGGCCACCGGCGAGGCCCGCTCGCGACGCCCCGCCGCCCCCGGCAGGATGAGGGGCGCGCGGCGGCCTGCCGCGGAGGCCACCCGAGGAGGTGCACGTGGACGACGCCGTCGTCGTCGGCTCCGGCCCCAACGGGCTCGCCGCCGCCGTGACGCTCGCCCGCTGCGGGCTGCGCGTCACCGTCCTGGAGGCGCGCCCGACGCCGGGCGGCGGCGCCCGCACGCTGGACCTCGGCCTCGCGGACGGCGTCGTGCACGACATCTGCTCCGCCGTCCACCCCATGGCCTGGGCGTCGCCGTTCTTCCGCGGGTTCGACCTGCGGGCGCACGGCGTGGAGCTGCTGACGCCCGAGGTGCAGTTCGCGCAGCCGCTGCCCGGCGGCCGCGCCGCCGTCGCCTACCGCTCGGTGGAGCGGACGGCGGAGCGCCTCGGCCCCGACGCCGCCGCGTGGCGCGGCCTGCTGGGCCCGCTCGCGCGGCAGTGGCGCGTGTCCACCGCGCTCGCCCTCGGCGACCACCGGTCGGTCCCGCCGGGCTTCCGGCCGGACGGGGCGGTGCGGTTCGGGCGGCGCCTGCTCGAGCAGGGCACGGTGGCGTGGAACTTGCGGTTCCGGGGCGACGAGGCCGCCGCGCTCGTCACCGGCGTCGCCGCGCACACCATCACCCGGCTGCCGTCGCTCGCGGGCGCCGGCACCGCGCTGCTGCTCGCGTCGCTCGCCCACGCCGCCCCCGAGGGTGCCGACGGCGCGCCCGGGGAGGGGTTCGACGGCGGCTGGCCGATCCCGCGCGGCGGGTCCGGGGCGATCGTCGCGGCGCTGCTGGCCGACCTCGAGGCGCACGGCGGCACGGTGGTCACCGACCACCCGGTGCGCAGCCGCGCCGACCTGCCGCCCGCGCGCGCCTACCTCTTCGACACGCCGCCCAGCACGCTGCTGCAGGTGGTGGGCGACGCCGTGCCCGAGCGCACGCGCCGCGCGCTGGACCGCTTCCCGCGGGGCGCCGCGGCCGCCAAGGTGGACCTCGTGCTGGACGGCCCCGTGCCGTGGGCCGACCCCGAGGTGCGCCGCGCCGGGACGGTGCACGTGGCCGGGACGCGGGACGAGATGGTGCGCGCGGACGCCGCGGTGACGTCGGGCCGGCACGCGGAGCGGCCCGTGGTGCTGGTGAGCGACCCGACGGTCGTGGACGCGGGCCGCGAGGTGGGCGGGCTGCGCCCGCTGTGGACGTACGCGCACGTGCCGGCCGGCTCCGACGTCGACGTCACCGAGGCGGTGGTGGCGCAGATCGAGCGGTTCGCGCCCGGCTTCCGGGACGTCGTCGTCGCCGCGCGGTGCACCCCGGCGGCGCAGATGGAGCACCACAACCCGGCCTACCTCGACGGCGACATCTCCGGCGGCTCCGTGACGATGTGGCGGATGATCGCCCGCCCGACGGCGTCGCTGGACCCGTACCGGGCCGCCGGCGGCGTCTACCTGTGCTCGTCGTCGACGCCGCCCGGGCCGGGGGTGCACGGGATGGCCGGCTGGCACGCCGCGCGCCGGGCGCTGCGGCAGGTGTTCGGCGTGCGGGTCGCGCCGCTCTAGCCGTACGCCTAGCCGGCGTCGGCGCCGTTGCCGGCGGGCGCGCCCCGGGCATCGCGGGAGTCGCCGCCCGCCTCCCCCGGCTCGTCGTCGCCCGGTCCCCGGCCGCCGTCGTCCGCGGCCAGCTCGGGCAGCAGGTCGTAGCGCGTGCGGTACAGGTCGAGCAGCGTGAGCAGCATGGCCACCACCGGGATGGCCAGCAGCGCGCCCGCGACGCCGAACATCGACGTCCCGAGGATCACGGACGCGAAGCTCACCGCGGGGTGGACGTTGACGGCGCGGGCGCTGATGCGCGGCTCGATCGTCAGGTTCTCCACCTGCTGGTAGAGGATGCCCCAGGCCAGCACGATGACGCCGAGCCAGGCGTTGCCGCTGAGCAGGCCGACGAGCACGGGCAGCGCGATGGCGATGTACGTGCCGATCGCGGGGACGAACTGCGCGACGATGCCCGTCCACAGCGCCAGGGCCAGCCACGAGGGCAGGCCGACGACGAGGAACACGATGCCGCTCGCCGTGGCGTTGACGGTGGCCAGCACCACGCGGGCGCCGACGTACCGGCCGACCTTCTCCGCCATCGTGTCCCACACGACGACCGTCGTCTGCTGGATGCGCGGCGGGAACAGCGAGGCGATCCAGCGGCGCAGCCGCGGGCCGTCGGCCGACAGGTAGAACAGGAACAGCGCGAACATGAAGAAGTTCGCCACGCCGCCCGCGATCGAGCCGAGCACGGTCAGCAGCCCGCCGGCCACCTGGCCGGCGACGCCGGCGACCCGCTCGGACGACAGGTCGATGTTCGCCACCAGGTCGTCGATCGAGTAGTCGGTGCCGAACCGCCGGTTGACCCACCGCAGCAGGCCCTCGGCCAGGTCGGGGATGCTGCGCACGAGGTTCGCGACCTGGTCGACGATGAGCTGGCCGAACAGCGCGAAGAAGACGGCGAGGAACAGCACGACGGCGAGCGCGACCAGCGCGGTGGCCGCGCCCCGCGGCATGTGCCGGGCGAGCCGGCCCACGGCGGGCTCCATGGCCAGCGAGCCGAACCAGGCCACGAACACGATGAAGATCAGCGAGCTGCCCTGGCCGAGCACGAACCGCAGCACCATGGCCAGGGCGATGATGCCGAGCACCACGAAGCCGATCCGCCAGACGTTCCCCGGGTCGAGGACGACCCGCCGGACCTCGTCCCGCGTCACCATCCGGTTGCTCGCGCGCATCCTGCCTCCTCCGCTCGGACCGATCGTGCCGCACCGGCGCGCACCGCGCCCCGCACGCCACGCGCCCGGGCCCGCACGACACCGCACGTCAGGAGCACGTCAGGCGCAGCGGACGCACCACGGGCCCATCCGGGGCGGCGTCAGCGCTGGGCCTCGAAGAACCCGCGCAGCTGGGCGGCGCACTCCTGCTCGCGCACACCGCCGATCACCTCGACGGCGTGGTTGGCACGCTGGTCGCGCACCAGGTCCCACACGGAGCCGGTCGCGCCGGCCTTGGGGTCCCACGCGCCGAGGACGAGGCGCTGCACCCGCGCCGCGACGAGCGCGCCGGCGCACATGACGCAGGGCTCGAGCGTGACCACGAGCGTGCAGCCCTCGAGCCGCCACTCCCCGCGGCCGACCGCGGCCTGCCGCAGGGCGAGCACCTCGGCGTGCGCCGTCGGGTCGCCGGTCTCCTCGCGGCGGTTGCGGCCCAGCCCCAGCAGCCGGCCGTCCGCGTCCAGCACCAGGGCCCCGACCGGCACGTCGCCCGTGGCCGGCGCGTGCGAGGCCTCGTGCAGCGCCATGCCCATGAGCGCGTCCCACACCCGCCGGCGCTCGCCGAGCGTGGGCGGCGGAAACGTGCCGGTCACCCCGGGCAGCGCCAGGCCCCGCGGCTCGCGCGCCCCGCCGTCGTCGTGCACCCGGCCCTCCCGCCATCCGCCTCGTCGTCCGCCCCGTCGCCCGCCTGTGAGGTCGCCCACCAGGCCGTCCGCCCGGCCACGTGCCGGACGCAGGGAAGGCTATAGCGCGCCCGGGCCCCGACACCTCGCGGGGTACCGTGAGCCCATGCGCCTGCACGTCGCCGACCACCCGCTCGTCGCCCACAAGCTCACCGTCCTGCGGGACCGGACCACCCCGTCCGCCACCTTCCGACAGCTCGTGGACGAGCTCGTGACGCTGCTCGCCTACGAGGCCACGCGGCACGTGCGCACCGAGCCGCACGAGATCGAGACGCCGGTGACCACGACGACGGGCGTCAAGCTGTCGTCGCCGAGCCCGATCGTCGTGCCGATCCTGCGCGCCGGGCTCGGCATGCTCGACGGCATGACCCGCCTGCTGCCCACCGCCGAGGTCGGCTTCCTCGGCCTGCAGCGCGACGAGACGACGTACGAGGCCGTCACCTACGCCAACCGCCTGCCCGACGACCTCACCGGCCGCCAGGTGTTCCTGCTCGACCCGATGCTCGCCACGGGCGGCACGCTGGTCGCGGCGATCGACTACGTCACCCAGCGCGGCGCGCGCGACGTCACCTGCGTCTGCCTGCTCGCCGCCCCCGAGGGCCTCAAGGTGGTCGAGGACGCGATGGCCGACCGCGTCGACGTGCAGGTGGTCGTCGCGAGCGTGGACGAGCGCCTCGACGACAGGAAGTACATCGTCCCGGGCCTCGGTGACGCCGGGGACCGCCTCTACGGCATCGTCTGACCGGCCGGACCGGCCCGGACGACACCGCGGCGCCGCCCCCACCGGAGGTGGCGCCGCAGTCGTCTCGTCGGCCGGGGGACCCGCGTCAGCGCGTCTCGCACGGGCCGAGCGGCTCCCAGGCATCGCCGACCGCCGGCTTCGCCATCCACCAGCCGAACGCCGGCACGGGCAGGTCGCTCGCGGCGCGGCTGAACCCGCCGCGGCCGCCCCCGCCCCCGCGGGCCGCGCGCTCGTCCGCCG
>NZ_LWGM01000200.1 GCF_001750215.1 Isoptericola variabilis
GCCGCGCCGCCGGACGTGCCGCCGTCGAGCACGGCCGCGAGCCGCTGCGTGCCGGCGCCGAGGTCGACGTCGACGGTGACCTCCGTGCGCCCGCGCCGGAACACCGACCCGACCGCCTCGCCGGTCCAGGCGCCCGCCACCGTGCCCGCCACCGTGCCCGCCACCGTGCCCGCCACCGTGCCCGCCACCGTGCCCCGCCCCGCCCCGCCGGACGTGTCAGACGCCGGGTGCGCCATTCCCCACCCGCGTCCTGACACGTCGGCGGGCAGGGCGCGCAGCCCGGCCGGCCCGACGGCGAGCCAGCCGTCGTCCTCGGGGACCCCCGGCAGCTCCGCGAGCGGCACGAACGCCTGGTAGCCGAGGAACCGGGCCACCTGTCGCGACACCGGGGCGCGCCACAGCTCCTCGGGGGCCGCGACCTGCAGCAGCACGCCGCCCTCGCGTGCGCCGGTGTCGCCCCCCGGACCGGCCGCGCCGTCGGGCGCCCCCATCACGGCGACCCGGTCGGCCACGGTGAATGCCTCGTCGTGGTCGTGGGTCACGAAGACGGCGGTGGTGCCGGTGCGCGTGAGGATGGCCCGCACCTCGACGGCCAGCCGCTCGCGCAGCCCGCGGTCCAGGGCGGAGAAGGGCTCGTCGAGCAGCAGCAGCCGCGGGCGCGGCGCCAGCGCCCGGGCCAGCGCGACGCGCTGCCGCTCCCCGCCCGACAGCGTGGCCACGGCCCGGCGCTCGTACCCGGCCAGCCCCACGAGCTCGAGCAGCTCGCGCACCCGTGCGGCCCGCTCGGCCCGCGGCACGCGGGCGGTCTCCAGCCCGTAGGCGACGTTCCGGGCGACGTCGCGGTGGGCGAACAGCTGACCGTCCTGGAACAGCAGGCCGAAGCCGCGGCGGTGCACCGGCACCCCGGCCAGGTCCTGCCCGTCGAAGGTGACGCCGCCGGCCGCGAGCGGTTCCAGCCCGGCGACCGCGCGCAGCAGCGACGACTTGCCGCAGCCGCTGGGGCCCAGCAGCGCCAGCACCTCGCCGTCGGCCACGTCGAGCGAGACGCCGCCCACCGCCGTCGTGCCCTCGTACCGCACCACGGCGTCCCGCACGTGCAGGCCCATCAGAACTCCCCTCCGGCCGCGCCGAGGCGGTCCCCGCGCAGCCGCTCGGCCAGCATCATCACCGCGGCGGTGAGCACCGC
The DNA here is from genome assembly GCF_001750215.1 of Isoptericola variabilis. Lineage (GTDB taxonomy): Bacteria > Actinomycetota > Actinomycetes > Actinomycetales > Cellulomonadaceae > Puerhibacterium > Puerhibacterium variabilis_A. The sequence goes on from NZ_LWGM01000200.1 coordinate 1,187, forward strand.
CAGCACCACGGACGCCGCCAGCGCCATGCCGTAGTTCTCCGCGCCCGGCCGGCCGATGAGCCGGAAGATCACCACCGGCAGCGTGGCGGCGTCCGGCCGCGCCAGGAACGACGTCGCGCCGAACTCGCCCAGCGACACGGCGAACGCGAAGCCGACCGCCAGGCCCAGCGAGCGCAGCACCACCGGCAGGTCGACGTCGCGCAGCACGCGGCCGGGCGCCGCGCCGAGAACGGCCGCCGCCTCCCGCAGGCGCGGGTCGATCGCCCGCAGCACGGGCAGCACGGTGCGCACCACCAGCGGGACCGCCACCACGGCCTGCGCCACCGGCACGAGCAAGCCGGACGTGCGCAGGTCGACGTCGAGGCCGAGCGGCCGGTCGAGCGTCACGAGGAAGCCGAACCCGACCGTCACGGCCGAGACGCCGAGCGGCAGCATGAACACCGCGTCGAGCACGCTCACGGTGCGGCGGGCGGCGCGGGCGCGCGGCCGGCGGGACACCACCAGGGCCACGAGCCCGCCGACGACGACGGCGATCGCCGCGGCCAGCAGCGCGGTGCGCAGCGAGGTGCCCAGGGCCTCCCACACCGTCACCACGAGGGCGTTGCGCCCGCCGGTGGTGCCGAGCGCGACGTAGTTGTCCAGGCCCCAGGTGCCGTCGGCCGCGCGGAAGGAGCGCAGCACCAGGCCGGCGATCGGCAGGAGGACCAGCCCGACGACGGTCAGCGCCGTCACCGCCGCGGCGGCGGCGTCGGGGCCGCGGCGCAGGTCGAGCGCGCGCGCGGTGCTGCGCTCCGGCAGGAGCTGGAGCGCGTGCTCGCGCCGGGCCCGGGCGCGGGAGGACACGGCGAGCGCCGCGGCGACGACCACGAGCTGCAGGACCGACAGCACCGACGCGGTGCGCAGGTCGAGGAACTGGGTGGTGCGCGTCCAGATCTCCGTCTCGACGGTGCCGTAGCGGACGCCGCCGAGCACCAGCACGACGCCGAACGCCGTCGCGCAGAACAGGAAGACGACGGCGGCGGCCGAGGCGACCGCCGGGGCGAGCGCCGGCAGGGTGACCGTGCGGAAGGCCCGCCACGGGGAGGCGCCGAGCGCCCGGGCGGCCTGCTCGGCGCGCGGGTCGAGCCGCTCCCACAGGCCGCCGACGGTGCGGACCACCACCGCGTAGTTGAAGAACACCAGCGCGAGCACGACGGCGGCGAACGTCTCCTCCAGGTGCGCCCACCCGAGCGGGCCGCCGGGCTGCAGCAGCGACGAGAACGCGACGCCGACCACCACCGAGGGCAGCACGAACGGCACGGTGACCAGGCCGCGCACGAGCGTGCGGCCGGGGAACCGGCAGCGGTACAGCACGTAGGCGGCCGGGAGCCCGAGCAGCACCGACAGCGCCGACCCGGCGGCGGCCTGCCCGAGCGTCAGGCCGACCAGCCGCCAGGTGCGGGGCGCGGCCAGCACGTCGCGGAAGGCGGACAGGTCGACGCCGCCGGACTCGCCGAGGAACCCGCGCCCGACCAGCGCGAGCACCGGCCAGGCGAAGAACACCCCGAGGAACAGCAGCGGCACCCCGGCCGCGAGCGCCCAGGCGGCGCCGCGGCCGAGGGTGCCCGCGCCGCGGCGCGCGCCCGTCGTCAGCCGACGACCGTCTGCGTCCACTGCTCGATCCACTCCTCGCGGTGCTCGGCGACGTCCGCCGGGTCCACCGTGAAGGGGTTCTCGGCGAGCGGCGCGAACTTCTGCCACTCGGCGGGCAGCTCGACCGTGTCGTCCACCGGGTACATGTACATCTGGCCGGGCACGTCGGCCTGGAACGCCTCCGACACCAGGAAGTCGACGAGCTGCCGGGCGCCCTCGGGGTTCGCGGCGCCGGCCAGCACACCGGCGTACTCCACCTGGCGGAAGCAGGTGTCCAGCATCGCGGCGGTGGTCGAGGCCGAGCCGTCCTCGGTCACGGTGAACGCCGGGCTGGTGGCGTAGGACAGCACGATCGGCCGCTGCCCGCCCTCGCCGGCGCCGGAGAAGTCGGCGTAGTAGGCGTCCTCCCAGGAGTCGTCCACCTTGAGCCCGTTGTCGCGCAGGCGCTCCCAGTACCCCTGCCAGCCGTCCTGGCCGAACGCGCCGACGGTGCCCAGCAGGAACGCCAGGCCGGGCGACGACGTCGCGGGGTTGGTGACCACCGTGAGGTCGCGGTACTCGGGCTCCATGAGGTCCTCGAGCGTCTGCGGCTGCGGGACGCCCTGCTCCTCGAACCAGCCGGTGTCGAGGTTCATGCACACGTCGCCCATGTCCACGGGCGTCAGCTCGCCGCCGTCGCCGACGGCGTACTGCTGCGCGGACTCCGGCAGCGCCTCCGGGGTGTACGGGTCGAGCACGCCGGCGTCGACCACGCGGGAGGCGAAGGTGTTGTCGATGCCGAAGACGACGTCGCCCAGCGGCGCGTCCTTGGTGAGCACGAGCTGGTTGGCCAGGGTGCCGGCGTCGCCGGCGGGCACCTGCTTCACCTCGAGCCCGGACTCCTCCTCGAACGCGGCGAGCACCTCCTCGCTCACCGCCCAGGAGTCGTGGGTGACGAGCGTGACGGTGCCCGACGCGGCGCCGGACGACGCGGTCGCGCCCGGCTCGCCGCCGCCACAGGCGGCGAGGGCGGGCAGCAGGCCGACCGCGGCGGCGACGGCACCGAACCGGGTGGCGGCGCGGCGGGTGGCGGCGCGACGGACGATGGCGCGGCGGGCGGTGCCGCCGTGCGTGGTGGTCATGCGAAGGTCCTCCTCGGACGTCGAGAAGGGGGCCCCGCGCGTGCCGCGCCCGCGGCCGCACGGCCGCCGACGACACACGCGCAGGGATCGAGAAGCCCGACTTCCTCCACCGGTGCTAACCGGATCAGGTTCGAGGGTCTGCGGTGGCCCGCACTCTCAGCGCCCCGATGGCGCTCCCCTGTCGTTCACCCCCGAGCCTACCGCGGCACGCCTGGCGCCGACCGCCGGCCGCCCGACGGTCGACCGACGCGCGACCGTGTGCGGGCCCCGTCGAGCGGGCATACGGTGCGCGCACCCCGCACGACGCCCGGAAGGTGCCCGCCCATGACCTCGATCGCCGAGCAGACCGACGCGGAGCTGGGCGGGCGCCTGAGCGTCCTCGTGCGGCAGAGGCGCGACCACGTGAAGCTCGACCGGCTGCTGCAGCAGCTGGAGGGCACGCACGGCCAGGAGCAGGAGCGGGTGCTGCTGCAGGTCTACCGTCTCGTCTTCCCGCACGCGTTCGCCGAGGAGTCGGTGCTGTGGCCGGTGATGCGCCGGGCGCTGCCGGACGGGCACGCGCTGACGCTCGAGGTGGAGCAGGAGCACCAGGAGGTCAACGAGCTCGTCACGCGGCTCGAGCGGCTCGACGCCGACGACCCGGAGCGCGGCCCCGTCCTCGAGCGGCTGGCCGAGGTGCTGCGCGAGGACGTGCGCGACGAGGAGGACGAGCTGTTCCCGCGGCTGCAGGCCGTGACGACCACCGCCGAGCTGCGGCGCCTCGGCGTGTACTGGGACGTCCTCCGCCGCATCGCCCCCACGCGAGCGCACCCGGTCGTGGCGCGCCGACCGCCGGGCAACGTGATCTCGGCCCTGCCGCTGTCGGTGCTCGACCGGCTGCGCGACGCCGCCGAGGCGGTCGCCCGGCGGTCCTCCGGCGACGTCGCCGACCGGCTGTGGGCGGCGTCGCGCGTGCTCACCGCGGCGGCGCACCGCGTCGAGCGCTTCCCGCTGCTGCGCACCGGGGAGGACCCCTCCACCCGCAGCGAGGGCAGCGCCGCCTGAGGCGCGGCCTGAAGGCCACCCGACGCGCCACCCCTGCCCCGGCCGGTCCCGGCGCGCCGGAGGCTCAGCCGCGGTCCGGAGCCGCCGGGGCGACGCCTCTCTCGCGCAGCCACGCCGCGCACTCCGCGGTCCACCGCCCCGCGCCCGGCTCGCCGTCGGCGAGCCCCAGCCCGTGCCGCCCGTGCGGGTAGACGTGCAGCGACACCGGCACGCCCGCGCGGTGCAGCGCCGTGGCGTACCGCAGCGCGTTGGTCACCGGCACGGCCTCGTCGTCGGCGGTGTGCCACAGGAAGGTGGGCGGCGTCGCGGGCGTGACGAGCCGGTCGGCGCTGAGCGCCCGGCGCGCCTCGGGCGTCGCGCCGGGCCCCAGCAGCGCCGCCACCGAGCCCTCGTGGGTCTCGTCCTCGAGGGAGATGACCGGGTAGCACAGGACGGCGAAGTCGGGGCGCGCGCTCACGCCGCCGGCGCCGCGACCGTCGCCGTCGTCACCGTCGCCGTCGCCGCCGCCGCCGTCGCCGCCGCCGTC
>NZ_LWGM01000201.1 GCF_001750215.1 Isoptericola variabilis
CGGCGGCCGGCGCCTCCGCACGGCCGGCGGCGGGCGCCGCGGGCGTGGACGCACCGGCGTCGGACCCGGTGGCGACCTCGATGATCGCCGTCCCGACGTCGACCGTGTCGCCCTCCTCGACGAGCAGGGACACGACGGTGCCGGCCCACGGGGACGGCAGCTCGACGAGCGACTTGGCGGTCTCGATCTCGACGATCACCTGGTTGACGGCCACGGTGTCGCCGGGCTTGACGCGCCACTCGACGATCTCGGCCTCGGTGAGGCCCTCCCCGACGTCCGGGAGCGGGAACCGCTGGGTGCTCATGGGCGAACTCCTTCCGCCGGCACCCGGGCCCTGGGGAGGGTCCCCGTCGGGACGCCCCGAAGACCCGGGTCGCGGCGCTGCGTCAGAACGAGAGGGAACGGTCGACGGCGTCGAGCACGCGCTCGACGCTCGGCAGGTAGTCGTGTTCGAGCTTGGCCACCGGGTAGGGCGCGTGGAACCCGCCCACCCGCAGCACCGGCGCCTCGAGCGCGTAGAAGCACTCCTCGGTGACCCGGGCGGCGACCTCGCCGCCCACGCCGTGGAACACCGGCGCCTCGTGCACGACGACGCAGCGCCCGGTGCGGCGCACGCTCTCGACGACCGTCGGGAAGTCGATCGGCGAGACGGCGCGCAGGTCCACCACCTCGGCGCTGGTGCCCTCGGCGGCGAGCTCGTCGGCCGCCTTGAGCGCCGTCGCGACCGACGGCCCGTAGGCCACCAGCGTCACGTCGGTGCCGGCCCGGGCCACGCGCGCCCGGTCGAGGACGCCCTCGGCCGGCGCGGCGTCCAGGTCGACGTCGTCCTTGGACCAGTACCGGCCCTTGGGCTCGAGGTAGATCACCGGGTCCGGCGAGGCCACGGCCGCGCGGATCATGTCGTAGGCGTCCTGCGGCGTCGACGGCGAGACCACCCGCAGGCCGGCCGTGTGCGCGAACAGGGCCTCGGGGCTCTCGGAGTGGTGCTCGACGGCGCCGATCCCGCCGCCGTAGGGGATGCGGATGACCACGGGCATCTCGAGGCGGCCGCGCGAGCGGTAGCGCATCTTGGCCAGCTGCGTGGTGATCTGGTCGAACGCCGGGAAGACGAAGCCGTCGAACTGGATCTCGCACACCGACCGGTAGCCGCGCAGCGCCAGGCCGATCGCGGTGCCGACGATGCCGGACTCGGCCAGCGGGGTGTCGACGACGCGGGCCTCGCCGAAGTCCTTCTGCAGCCCGTCGGTGACGCGGAAGACGCCGCCGAGGCGGCCGATGTCCTCGCCCATGAGCAGCACCCGCTCGTCGCTCTCGAGCGCGGAGCGCAGGCCCTCGGTGATGGCCCGGGCGAACGTCAGCTTCTGCGCCGTCATCGCGCCACCTCCTGCGGGGCGGTCCCCTGGGTCTCGTCCTCGTACCGCGCGAGCCAGGCGCGCTCCTCGTCGACCTGGGCGTGCGGCGTCGCGTACACGTCGTCGAACATCGCCGAGGTGGGCGGCGCGCCGAGCTCGCGCACCTCGCGGCGCAGGCGCTCGCCGAGCGCCTCGGCCTCCGCCTCGACCTCGGCGGCCCACGCGTCGTCCCACGCGTCCTCGGCGCGCAGCAGGGCCGCGAGCCGGTCGATCGGGTCGCGCCGGCGCCAGTGGTCCTCCTCGGCGCGGTCGCGGTAGCGCGTCGGGTCGTCCGACGTCGTGTGCGCGCCCATGCGGTACGTGAAGGCCTCGACGAACGTGGGGCCGCCGCCGCCGTGCGCCCGCTCGAGCGCCTCGGCCGTCACGGCGTAGCAGGCGAGCACGTCGTTGCCGTCCACCCGCACGCTCGGCACGCCGAAGCCCTCACCGCGCTTGTAGATCGGCACACGGGCCTGGCGGGTGGTGGGCTCGGAGATGGCCCACTGGTTGTTCTGGCAGAAGAACACCACGGGCGCGTTGTTCACGGCAGCGAAGACCAGGCCCTCGCTGACGTCGCCCTGGCTCGTGGCGCCGTCGCCGAAGTAGACGACGACGGCGGTGTCGCGCTCCGGGTGGCCGGTGCCGACCAGCCCGTCGCGCTGCACGCCCATGGCGTAGCCGGTGGCGTGCAGGGCCTGCGAGCCGATGACCAGCGTGTACAGGTGGGTGTTGGTCGCGGCCGGGTCCCAGCCGCCGTGGTCCTCGCCGCGGAACAGCCGCAGCCGGTCGACCGGGTCGACCCCGCGCACCTGGAGCACGCCGTGCTCGCGGTAGCTGGGGAAGACGTAGTCCTGCGGGGCGAGCGCGCGGCCCGAGCCGACCTGGGCGGCCTCCTGGCCCCGGCCCTGGGCGTACAGGGCCAGCTCGCCCTGGCGCTGCAGCGCCGTCGCCTCGTCGTCGAAGCGGCGGGTGAGCACCATGTCGCGGTAGAGCCGCCTCAGGTCCTCGCCGGTCAGGTGGGCCACCCGCTCGCGGTACGCCGCGTTCTCGGTGGTGGTGACGCGGGCGCCGTCGGGCGCCACGAGCTGCACGAGCGGGACGTCGCTGCCGACGTCGATGGCCTCGGTGCCCACACGCTCTCCTTCGCGGTCGGGAGGAACCTACGGTTTCGTAGCCTACGCAAGCGTAGGTTGTCCGCACGGGATCGCACCCCCCGGCAGGCCCGCCAAAGTGTGCTGGACGGGCTTTGGAGGATTCCTCCAACCCGCCCCGCGCCACCTGGGTCGCCGCGGCCCCGCCGCCGCGCACCGCCCGAGATGTTGTGGGTACAGAACACGCCGGGCGATCCGCGGATCGCCCGGCGTGTTCTGTACCCACAACGGGGGGTCAGACGGTGGCGCGCCAGTGCTGGGCGACCTCGAGCAGCAGGTCGTTGGCCTCGGGCTCGCCGATGCTCACGCGGATGCCGTCGCCGGCGAACGGGCGCACCAGCAGCCCGGCCGCGGACGCCTCGGCGGCGCGCGCCGTCGTGGCCTCGCCGAACGGGAACCACACGAAGTTGGCGTGCGACTCCGGCAGCTCCCAGCCCTGCGCGGCGAGCCCCTCCACCACCCGGGTGCGCTCGGCGACCAGGGCCTCCACCCGCGCGATCAGCTCCGTCTGCGCGGCGGGCTGCAGCGAGGCGATGGCGGCGCGCTGCGCCACGTGGGAGACGCCGAACGGCGTCGAGACGGCGCGGATGCCCGCCACCAGGCGAGGGGAGCCGACGGCGTAGCCGACCCGCAGCCCGGCCAGCCCGTAGGCCTTGGACAGGGTGCGCAGCAGCACCACGTTCTCGTGCCGGTTCATCACCTCGACGCCGTCCGGCGCCTGCGGGTCGCGCACGAACTCCAGGTACGCCTCGTCGACGACGACGAGCACGTCGCTCGGCACGGCGGCGACGAACCGCTCCAGCTCGTCGCGGTGCACCACCGGCCCCGTGGGGTTGTTGGGCGTGCACACCAGCACCACGCGTGTGCGCGGGGTGACGGCGGCGGCCATGGCCGGCAAATCGAGGCGGCCGGCGGCGTCGACGGGCACGGTGACGGCGGTGCCGCCCGCGACCGCGACGGCGATCGGGTAGGCCTCGAAGGAGCGCCACGGGAAGACCACCTCGTCGCCGGCGTCGACCACCGCCTGCAGGACGTGCGCGAGCACGGCGACCGAACCGTTGCCGACGACGACCTGCTCGCGCGAGACGCCCGCGTGCTCGGCGAGCGCCTCGACCAGCTCGCTCGCGTACATGTCCGGGTAGCGGTTGGCCTCGGCCGCGGCCGTGGCGATCGCCTCGAGCACGGACGGCAGCGGCGGGTACGGGTTCTCGTTCGACGACAGCTTCCACACCCGCTCCCCCGCGCCGGCGCGGGCGCCGGGGACGTAGGGCGGCAGCGCCTCGACGGCGTCGCGCAGCGGCACGTGGCCGTGCGGCGCGTGGACGGTCGTCTCGGGTGCGGACGCCTCGGAGGTGGACGTGGCGGGCGCGGACGTGGCGGTGGTGGGCTCCTCGGGCACCGCCCCAGGATGCCACCGGCGCACCGCGGCGCGGCGGTGGCGCCACCATCCGGCTCGCTCGTCGGCGCGCCGGGCGGGCTCCGGTGCCGTGACCGGGCCCCGATGGCAGGATGCCGAGTGTGAACTTCGTCGTCCGCGTCCTCGTGACCGCGCTGGCCCTGTGGCTGACCAGCCTCATCGTGCCCGACCACGTGGAGATCGTGGGCGGCGAGTCGACCGGCGGCCGGATCGTCGCCGTCCTCGCGGTGGCGCTGGTCTACAGCCTGGTGAACATGCTGGTGAAGCCGATCGTCAGCTTCCTGTCGTTCCCGCTGTACATCCTCACGCTCGGGCTGTTCACCCTGGTCGTGAACGCCGCGATGCTGGGCCTGACCACCTGGATCACCGGCCGCGACTGGTTCTCGGGGCTGCCGGCCTGGGGCCTGGAGATCCACGGGGGCTTCTGGTGGTACGTGATCGCCGCCCTCATCGTGTCGGTGCTGCAGCTGGTCATCGGCGCCTTCGCGCCCAAGCGCGACTGACGCGCCCGAGCGCGACCGAGCGCGTCCGTCGCGTCCCGGGCCCGAGCGCCGCGGGCTCACGGCAGCGGGGCCACCGTGCCGGTTCGCCCGGGCGGACCGAGCAGCGGCGTCGGCCCCGGACCCGAGCCCAGCCTCGAGCCCGGACTCGGGACGAGCGGGCCCAATCCCGGGACGAGCGGGCCCAATCCCGGGACGAGCGGGCCCAATCCCGGGACGAGCGGGCCCGGCCCCGGGACGAGCGGCCCGGGCAGGACGCGGCCCGTGGGTGCGGGAGCGGGCACGGGTTCCGGCGCCGCCACGCGCCGCGCGGTGTAGAACCGCGTCGTCGACCCCTCGCCCTGCAGCAGCGGCTCGATGCGTCCGAGCACCCGCTCCACCGCGACGTTCCCCGACCCGCGCGCGGCCGCGAGCGTGCGCAGGTGCGTGGCCATCGCGTGCGCCCCGGCGACGCTGCCGCTCGCGGCCCGGTCGGCCGCCGACGGCGAGACCGCCAGGCGCCGCCCCACCGTCACGCGGTCGTGGGTGGCGGGGTTCTCCGGCGACGAGCGGCCGTCGAGGTTGCTGACCAGCTCCTCGTCGTTCTCGAGGTGCAGCACGGGCACGCCCCGGGGCATGGTGAACGTCGCGGTGGGCGCCCCGGCCGTCACGACCCCGCCCAGCCGGTACCGCGCGCGGAACGCCGGCGATGCCGCGAGCGTCGTCGCCGCGATGCCGCCGAGGCTGTGGCCCACGAGCACCACGGGCTCGCCCGGCCCCACGCCCGCACGCTCCATCGCCGCGGTGACGGCAACGGTGACGTCGGCGGCCTCCTGCGCCATGAGGTCGACGTCCGTGACGGCGTCGAACGGGTGGTCGGGCGGCCACGGCCGCTGGGTGCCCGGCACGAGCACCACCCACGAGTCGGGACCCTCGGCGTGCTGCACGCGCTCGACGGCGAGGGTGCCCTGGGGCGCGCCCGCCGCGGGCCGCACGCCCGCCGCGCCCGGCTCGCCGGACCCGGCGCTC
>NZ_LWGM01000202.1 GCF_001750215.1 Isoptericola variabilis
GCTGCAGTTCGGCACCGCCGGCCTGCGCGGCGCGATGGCCGCGGGGCCCAACCGGATGAACCGCGCCGTCGTGACGACGGCGGCGGCCGGCCTGGGCCGCTACCTGCTCGACGCGGTCGGGCCCTGGCTCGTCGCGGCGGCGCCGCTCACCGGCCCTCCTGGTGCCGCACGGCGCGCGCGGTGAGGGCGAGAGTGCCGACGAAGCCGACCACCAGGGACACGAGCACGCCGAGGTTCGCGAACGCCCAGCTGCCCTCCGTCCCGCCCAGGGGGCCGAGCAGGTAGCCCTGCCACGCCAGCCACGGCGCGGAGGCGTTGGTGACCAGGCCCCAGCCGAGCACCGTGCCGACCACGACGAGCACGACGGCGCTCCAGCGCACGGCCCCGTAGCGCCCGCGCGCGTCGTAGAGCTCGGCGTCGGCGTAGTCGCGGCGGCGCAGCAGGATGTCCGCCAGCAGCACCCCGCACCAGGCGGCGATCGGCACGCCGAGGGTGATGAGGAAGCCCTGGAACGGGCCGATGAACGAGTCGGCGACGAACACGATGTAGGTCGCGCCGAGCACCATGAGCACGCCGTCGACCAGCGCGGCCACCCAGCGGGGGGCCGGCAGGCCGAGCGAGAGCAGCGCCAGGCCCGAGGAGTAGATGTCCAGCGCCGCTCCCCCGACCAGGCCGGCGAGCGCCACGACCGCGAACGGGACCAGGAACCAGGTCGGCAGCAGCGTCGACAGCGCACCGATGGGGTCGGCGCCGACGGCCGCGTTCAGGTCCGGGTCGGAGCCGGCCAGGAGCAGGCCGAAGACCAGCAGCACGACCGGCGCCAGCGAGGCGCCGAAGGTCGTCCACCCCACGACGGCGCGGCCCGGGCTGCTGCGCGGCAGGTAGCGGGAGTAGTCGGCCGCCATGTTGACCCAGCCGAGGCCGAACCCGGTCATCATGAACACGAGCCCGCCGACGACCTGCGGCGCTCCCCCGGCCGGGACCGCCGCCACGGCCGACCAGTCGACGTGGTCGAGGACGAGCAGCACGTACACGACGGTGAGCACGCCCGTCAGCACGGTGATCAGCACCTGCAGGCGCATCACGAGGTCGAAGCCGAAGACCCCGGCGGCGACCACCACGGCGGCCACGACGACCAGCGTGACGACCTGCGTCACGGTGCCGCCGCCCCAGCCGAGCCGGCCCAGCACGGTGGAGGTCGCGAGCGTCGCCAGCGCGACCAGCACGGTCTCCCAGCCCACGGTGAGGACCCACGACAGGAAGGACGGCAGGGCGTTGCCGCGCACGCCGAACGCGGCGCGCGAGAGCACCATCGTCGGGGCGGAGCCGCGGCGGCCGGCCAGCGAGATGAACCCGCAGAACAGGAACGACACGACGATGCCGACGACGCCGACGGCCACCGCCTGCCAGAACGAGACGGCGAAGCCGAGCAGGTAGGAGCCGTAGCCGAGGCCGAGCACCGAGACGTTGGCGCCGAACCACGGCCAGAACAGGCTGCGGGGCCGGCCCTTGCGCTCGGCCTCGTCGATCGTGTTGAGCGCGTTGAGCTCGACGGCGAGGCCCGCCGGCGGCGGTGCGTCGGGGGTGGCCGCGGCGGGCGCACCGGGGCCCTGGGGCCCGTTCACGGTGGACATGAGCGGGATCCTGCCAGAGCGGCGCCCCGGCGTCAGCACCCCGGGCCGGTCGGTCCCCGGGCTGGTCAGTCCCCCGGCCGGGACACCTCGACGAGGTGCGCGCCGGCGCGGCCCCACCCCGCCCACTCGGCGTCCGACCGCAGCAGCGACCAGGTGGCGGTCGGCACGCCGACCCGCACCTGCGCGAGCGCCGCGTCGTCGGACCCCGGGGCGGCCAGGTGCGCCGCCGTGGCCGCCATGGTGGGCTCGTGCCCGACGACGAGGACGGTGCGCACGTGCGGGTCCAGCCCGCGCACCAGCGCGAGCACGTCGGCGACGGACGCCTCGTAGAGCTCCGGGCGCAGCCGGACGTCGACGCCGGGGTCGCCCAGGTGGGACGAGAGCAGCTCCCAGGTCTGGCGGGTGCGCAGCGCCGTCGAGACGAGCGCGACGTCCGGCACGAGGGAGGCCGCGGAGAACGCCTTGCCGACGGCGCCCGCCTGGCTGCGCCCGCGCAGCGCCAGGGGGCGCATGTCGTCGGGGACCTGGCCCCGGGCGGGCTCGGCCTTGGCGTGCCGCAGCAGCACGAGCCGTCGTGCGGTCATCGTCTCCCTCGGGTCCGGACGTCGCAGGGGTGAGGCTTACTGCCCCATCGCGTGCACGCCGCCGTCGACGTGCACGATCTCGCCGGTGGTCGCGGGGAACCAGTCGGACAGCAGCGCGCACACCGCACGGGCGGCGGGCTCGGCCGTGGTCTGGTCCCAGCCCAGGGGCGCCCGGCGCGGCCAGGCGTCCTCCATCGTCTCGAAGCCGGGGATCGACTTGGCCGCGGTGGTGCGGATCGGGCCGGCCGAGACGAGGTTGCAGCGGATGCCGTCCGGGCCCAGGTCGCGGGCGAGGTAGCGGTTGGCCGACTCCAGGCCGGCCTTGGCGACGCCCATCCAGTCGTAGACCGGCCAGGCGAACTGCGCGTCGAAGGTCAGGCCGACGACGGCGCCGCCGTCCGTCATGAGCGGCTTGGCGGCCACGGCCAGCGACTTGTACGAGAAGGTCGAGACCTGCAGCGCCGTGGCGACGTCCTCCCAGGAGCCCTGCAGGAAGTTGCCGCCCATCACGGACTGCGGGGCGAAGCCGATCGAGTGGACCACGCCGTCGAGGTGGTCGACGTGCTCGCGCACGGCGTCCGCGAGGTTCTCGAGGTCCGCGGCGTCGGTCACGTCGAGCTGGACCACCGGCGCCTCGACCGGAAGCCGCTTGGCGAACGCCTGCGTGAGCTTCATCTGGCGGCCGAACGACGAGAGCACGACCTCGGCGCCCTCCTCCTGGGCGAGGCGCGCCGCGTGGAACGCGATCGAGCTGTCGGTGAGCACCCCGGTGACGAGGAGCTTCTTGCCGTCGAGCAGACCCATGATGACCTTTCGGTGAACGTGTGCAGAAGGGAGCGTAGCGGCACCGCCGGGGTGCGACGTGCCGCCGGGCGGTCGCGGCCGGGGCCGCGACCAGCGAGGGGACCCGGGGCGCGGTCCAGCCGCGCCCCGGTCGCCCGTGAGCGTCAGTGGCCCATGCCGAGGCCGCCGTCGACGGGGATCACGGCGCCGCTGACGTACGCGGCGGCGTCGGAGGCGAGGAACTGCACGACGCCGGCCACCTCGTCGGCCGCGGCGAACCGCCCCGCCGGGATCGCCGTCTTGTACTGCGCCTGGGTGTCCTCCGGCAGCGCGGCCGTCATGTCGGTCTCGACGTAGCCGGGGGCCACGACGTTGGCCGTGATGCCGCGCCCGCCGAGCTCGCGGGTGATCGAGCGGGCCATGCCCACCAGCGCGGCCTTGGAGGAGGAGTAGTTGACCTGCCCCGGCCCGCCGTAGAGGCCGACGACCGAGCCGACCAGGACGATGCGGCCGCGGCGCAGCCGGATCATGCCCTTGGAGGCGCGGCGCACGCAGCGGAAGGTGCCCGTGAGGTTGACGTCCAGCACGGCGGTGAAGTCGTCGTCGGACATGCGCATGAGCAGGCCGTCGCGCGTCACGCCGGCGTTGGCGACGAGCACCTCGACCGGGCCGAGGTCCTTCTCGATCGCGGCGAACGCGGCGTCCACCGCGGTGCCGTCGGTGACGTCGGCCACGTAGCCGTGCACGCCCTGCGTCAGGTCGCCGCCGCGGTAGAGGGTCGCCACGGTGTCGCCGGCGGCGACGAACCGCTCCGCGATCGCGCGGCCGATGCCCCGCGCGGCGCCGGTGACGACGACGACGCGGGCGGGCGCGGCGCCGTCCTGCCCCTGGGGGGCGGCCTGGGTGGTGGCCTGCGGGCTCGGTGCGGTCACGGGGATCCTCTCCTCGGGCGGCGCGCGGGCCCCCGTCGGGGCAGGTCCGCGCTCTGGTCCGCTGGTGACGGTACCGGCGCGCCCCGCCGCGGCGTGCGCACGGCGGTGACCGCATCGCGTCGCGGACTTGTCGGTTTCCTACAACGGCCGGGGGCGCGCCGCGGCCGCTCCGGGGCCGCCGCCGGGCGGTCCTGCGGGCCGCGCGGGCCCGCCTAGACTGGGACGGTGAGCAGCACGCGCGCGACGTCGTCGCGCTCCGGGCACGGCGACGATCCGGACCACGAGGTGCACTCCATCACGAGCGCGTCCCAGGGCCTGTCGGAGGACCAGTCGCGTCGTACGCGCCGCTACCTCGTCCAGATGGGCATCCGCGTCGTGTGCCTCGCCGGCGCCGTCGCGATCGACCACTGGGTGCGCTGGGTGCTCGTCGTCGGGGCGGTGGTCATCCCGTACGTGGCAGTGCTCTTCGCCAACGCCGGGCGCGACCGCACCAGCCGCGAGGTGCCGCCCATGCCGCCGCAGGAGCCGCAGGCGCTGCCGGAGGCGCCGACCGCGCCCGGGCCGAGGGAGCGCCACGTCGTCATCGAGCACGTCCCGGACCCCGCGGACGACGGGCCCGGCACCCCGCGCGACGCGACCGGGCCCGACGCCGCGAGGCCCGACGCGACCGGGCCCGACGCCACCGGACCCGACGCCACGAAGCCCGACGACGAGGAGAACCCGTGATCGACCTCCTGCGACCCGACCCGGTGGCCGAGGGCGAGCTGCTGTGCTCCGCCAAGGGCTGCCGCGAGTCCGCCGCCTGGGGGCTGCTGTGGAACAACCCGAAGCTGCACACGCCCGAGCGGCGCAAGGTGTGGCTCGCGTGCGACGCCCACCGGGACCACCTCGAGGACTTCCTGTCGCGCCGGGGGTTCTGGAAGCAGACCGTGCCGACCGACGACCTGGACCGCTTCGACCCGGACGCGCGGCGGTGACGGCCGCTCCCCCGGCCCCGGCCGCCGCCCGCTCGCCGCGGACGCGCCGCCAGTGGGTCACGCTGGGCGTCGGCGCCGTCGTGCTGGCCGCGCTGTGCGTGCTGGCGGCGGTGTGGCAGTGGCACCGCTACACCGACCGGATGGCGCAGATCGACCTGGTCGAGTCCAACTACTCCGCGCCGGCGGCCCCGCTCGGCGAGATCCTGCCCGGCCCGGGCGCGACCCTGGCCGCCGACGACGTCTGGCGCCCGGCGACGCTCACCGGGCGGTACGTCCCCGAGGCGACCGTGCTGCTGCGCAACCGCCCCGTGAACAGCACGCCGGGCTTCCACGTGCTCGTGCCGTTCGAGACCGACGACGGCACGGTGCTCGTGGTGGACCGCGGGTTCGTGCTGCTCGGCGCGGACGCGAGCCGCCCGGACGCCGTGCCCGAGCCGCCGGCCGGGCCCGTGACGATCGTCGTGACGCTCCGCGCGGACGAGCCGGCGTCGAGCCGCGGCGCCGCGCCGGGGCAGGTGCAGGCGATCGCGACGAGCCAGGTGCTGGCCGCGGGC
>NZ_LWGM01000203.1 GCF_001750215.1 Isoptericola variabilis
GCCGCCGCGCCGCCGGACGCCGGGTCGCCGACGGCGGGCGCGGACGGCTCGCACGTCGCGCGCGTCGTCGTGCGGGACCCGCTGGGCCTGCACGCGCGCCCGGCCGCCGTCCTGGCCCGGACCGTCGCGGAGCTCGGCGTCCCGGTCACCGTCGACGGTGCCGACGCCTCGAGCCTGCTGCAGCTCATGACGCTCGGGGTCCGGGGCGGCGCCGAGGTCGAGGTCGCCGCGAGCGGCCCGGGCGCCGCCGACGCCGTCCGCGCCGTCGTCGCCCTGCTGGAGCAGGACCCCGACGCCGCGACGTGACGCAGGTCACCGCGTATTGCGCTTGGTGCAGATTTGCAGTGACTGCATGATTGTGGGGTGACCACCGCGACCTCCGGCCTGCGCGCGCGCCAGAAGCAGGCGCGCGCCGACGCGATCGTCGACGCCGCCCAGCGGCTCGTCCTCGCGTACGGGTTCGACGCGGTCACCGTCGAGGCGATCGCCGAGGAGGCGGGCGTCTCGCCGCGCACGTTCTTCAACTACTTCGACACCAAGGACGCGGCCGTGCTCGGCCACCGCGAGCTGGACCTCGACGAGCAGGTCGCCGCCGAGTTCGTCGCCGGCGGGCCCACCGGCCGCTTCCTGCCCGACCTCGAGGTGCTGCTGCGGGCGGTCCTCGAGGGCGTCACCGCGCACCCCGAGCGCGGCGAGCGCGCCTACCGCGTCATGGAGGCCGAGCCGCGCCTCGTGGCCCGGCACCTCGGCTGGCTGGAGGCGCACCGGGCGCAGCTGGAGACGCTGCTCGCGCAGCGCCACCTCGCGCGCCCGCTGCCCGCAGGTCCGGCCTTCTGCTCGCACCTGGTCCTCACGCTGGTGCGCGCCACCGGCGAGCGCTGGGACGCCGCAGGGCGCGGGCCCGACATCACCGAGCACCTGCACGCCGCCGTCGCGGACCTCGCGGCCGTGGCGGACGCCTGACCAGCGCCACCGGCACCGTCCCGCACCGCCTCCGCACCACCGCAGACCACCGCAGACCGCCGCCCGGCCCGCCGGGCGGCCCGCCGACCTCGCTCCCGGGCGCCCGCCCGGGGGCGCCGGCCTCGCCCCACCCGTCACGACTCAGGGAGAACCGTGAGCCACGCCCCGACAGCGACGGCGGACAAGCCGCTCGTCGTCCTGACGCCCCGCACCATCTGGCTGATCTTCGGCGCCCTCATGGCGTCGATGTTCCTGTCCTCCCTCGACCAGACGATCGTCGGCACCGCGATGCCCACGATCGTCGGCGAGCTCGAGGGCGTGGCCCACCAGGGCTGGGTGATCACCGCCTACATCCTCGCCATCGCCGTCGCGATGCCGCTGTACGGCAAGTTCGGCGACCTGTGGGGCCGGCGCTGGCCGTTCCTCGTCGCCGTCGCCCTGTTCACGATCGCCTCGGCGGGCGCCGGGTTCGCGCAGAGCTTCCCCGAGCTCGTCGCCTGGCGCGCCGTGCAGGGCCTCGGCGGCGGCGGCCTGATGATCCTGTCGCAGGCGATCATCGCCGACATCGTGCCGGCCTCGGAGCGCGGCAAGTACATGGGCCCCATGGGCGCCCTCTTCGGCATCTCCGCCGTCATCGGCCCGCTCATGGGTGGCTGGCTCACCGAGGGCCCGGGCTGGCGCTGGACGTTCTGGATCAACGTGCCCGTCGGCATCGCCGCGTTCGCCGTCGCCTGGTGGGCGCTGCGCCTGCCGACCCACCGCTCCGAGCGCCCCGTCGACTGGGCGGGCATCGTCACCATGGCCGTGGCCACCACCGGCATCGTCGTGCTGACCAGCTGGGACACCATCGTCGAGGGCGGCTACGACTGGGCCGACTGGCGCCTGCCCGCCTTGCTCGCCGTGACCCTGGCCGCGGTGGCCGCGTTCGTCCTGGTCGAGACCCGCGCCGCCGAGCCGCTCATCCCGCTGCGCCTGTTCAAGAACCCCACGTTCACGATCACCACGCTCATCGGCCTGGTGGTGGGCATGGGCATGTTCTCCGCCATGGCGATGCTGCCCACGTTCCTGCAGATGTCCACCGGCGCCGGCGTCACGGAGTCCGGCTGGCTGATGCTGCCCATGATGGCGGGCGTGATGCTCACCTCGATCGTCTCCGGCCTGGCGATCGCCAAGACGGGCCGGTACAAGATCTACCCGGTCGCCGGCCTGGTCGTGGTGGCCCTCGGCATGGTCTGGCTCACCCGGATCACCGGCGAGATGTCGCTGGTGCTCTTCGGCGCGATGATCTTCGTGCTCGGCGCCGGCCTCGGCCTCGTCATGCAGACGGTCGTGCTCGCGGTCCAGAACGCCGTCGACCCGCATGAGCTCGGCACCGCGACGTCGTCGAACAACTTCTTCCGCGAGATCGGCGCCGCGGTGGGCACCGCCCTGTTCACGACGATCTTCACCTCCCGCCTGACCGACAACCTCACCGGCGTGTTCGGCGGCCAGGGCGGGGCCGACCCCGCCGCGTCCGAGGCGGCGCTCACGCCCGCCGCGGTGGAGGCGCTGCCCGAGCCGCTGCGCACGGGCGTCATCGACGCCTACGCCGACGCGCTGGCCCCGGCGTTCTGGTACCTGATCCCGCTGGTCGTGGTCGGCGTCGTGCTGGCGCTGTTCCTGCGCGAGGTCAAGCTCTCCGACGTCGCCGGCATGGTGGCGCGCGGCGAGGCCCAGGCCGACCCGGCCAAGGCCGCAGCGAAGGCCGGGGCGACCGAGGCCGTCGACCGCGACGGCGACGGTCTGCTGGTGACCGGGTCCGCGGACCCCGCCACGGTGCCGGCCTCGGACCCGGCTTCGTCCCCGGCTTCTGACCCGGCTTCGTCGCCGGCTTCGGACGGGCGGCCCGCCGCGGATATCGTGGACCGGTGAGCAAGGACCGTCCCGCCCCCGGCGACCGCATCAAGCCGAAGAAGCCCGCCCGCGTGCAGTTCACCTCCACGGTGCTGGCGCTCGAGGCCTTCTGCGTGGCGTTCGCCGCGGTGGCGCTGTACGGCCTGCGCGACATGCCGTACGAGAAGGGCCCGTTCGAGCTGCCGACGCCGACGGCGATCTGGGTGGCCGGCGGCACGCTGTTCGTGGTGCTGCTCGTGCTGTCGCGGATGATGGGCACGCCCGGGGGCTACGTCGCCGGGTCGGTGGCGCAGGTCCCGGTGCTCGCGATGGGCCTGGTGCTCACCATGATGTGGGTGGTCGGCGTGATCTTCGTGATCATGTGGATCGTCTCGCTGCGGCTCGGCGGGCGGATCGACCGGGAGCGCGCGGAGTACGACGCCGCGCACCCGGAGACGGCACCGAACGTCTGACCGCCGCCCGCGGCACCCGCGCCCGAAGGACCACCGGACCGCCCCGCCGTCGACCACGACGGCGGGGCGGTCCGCTCTCTCCCGGCCTGCCCCGAGCGCCGCTCCCGCGGGGCCGCCGTCCGGGAGCGGGGACGACGCGGCACGGTGGCCGATAGGCTTCGAGCCATGACGCAAGCTACCCCTTCTGCCGCCCCTGCCGTCGAGCGCACGCTCGTGCTGGTCAAGCCCGACGGCGTGCGCCGCGGGCTGGCCGGCGAGGTGCTCCGGCGCATCGAGGCCAAGGGCTACACGCTGGCCGCCGTGCAGCTGGTCACCGCGACGCCCGAGCTGCTCGCCGAGCACTACGCCGAGCACGTGGGCAAGCCGTTCTACCAGCCGCTCGTCGACTTCATGCTGTCCGGCCCGACGCTCGCCGTCGTCGCCGAGGGCCAGCGCGTGATCGAGGGCTTCCGCTCGCTCGCCGGCACGACCGACCCGACGACCGCCGCCCCCGGCACCATCCGCGGCGACCTCGCCCGCGACTGGGGCCTCAAGGTGCAGCAGAACATCGTGCACGGCTCGGACTCCCCGGAGTCGGCCGAGCGCGAGATCAAGCTCTGGTTCCCCGGCCTCTGACCGGACCGCCCGGCGCCCCCGCGCCGCACGCCTGACGCCTCCGCCCGCCGCCGTCGACCGACGCCGGCGGGCGGAGGCGTCCGTGTCTAGGTCCGGCCGTCGCGCCTTGCCCGCGCTCGGTCCCGCGTCCCGCCCAGCGTCGGCCCTGCGCTCGGCCCCGGGCCCCGAGCGGCGTTGGCCCTGCGTTCGCCCCGGCCCTGACCGGCGTCCGACCCGGCGTCTGTTCGGTGATTCGTTGGCTGATCGGTGGTCCGGATCGCCGATCAGCCAACGAATCACCGACCAGACCGGAGGGCTGGTGCCTCGGAGGGCTGGTGCACAGGAGGGCTGGTTCGAAGAGGGCCGGTTCGAAGAGGGCCGGCTACGCAGGGCCGGCTCAGGCGGACCAGTTCCGGAAGGCGAGCCCCGTCGGCCGGCGGCGCCATGCGTCCCGTCCGGGCCGGCTCCGCGGCCGCGTCGGCGCCGGCGGCTAGGCTCCCGCCGTGCACCTCAAGACGCTCACGCTCCGGGGCTTCAAGTCGTTCGCCTCGGCGACGACGCTGAGCCTCGAGCCGGGCATCACGTGCGTCGTGGGTCCCAACGGCTCGGGCAAGTCGAACGTCGTCGACGCCCTGGCCTGGGTCATGGGCGAGCAGGGCGCCAAGAGCCTGCGCGGCGGCAAGATGGAGGACGTCATCTTCGCCGGGACCACCGGTCGCCCGCCGCTGGGCCGCGCCGAGGTCTCCCTGACGATCGACAACACCGACGGTGCGCTGCCGATCGACTACACCGAGGTGACGATCTCCCGGACCCTCTTCCGCAGCGGCGGGTCCGAGTACGCGATCAACGGCACCCCGTGCCGCCTGCTCGACATCCAGGAGCTGCTCAGCGACTCGGGCATCGGCCGCGAGATGCACGTGGTGGTGGGGCAGGGCCAGCTCGACGCCGTGCTGCGGGCCACGCCGGAGGAGCGCCGCGGGTTCGTCGAGGAGGCCGCCGGAGTCCTCAAGCACCGCAAGCGCAAGGAGAAGGCCCTGCGCAAGCTCGACGCGATGCAGGGCAACCTCGCCCGCCTCACCGACCTCACCGCGGAGCTGCGCCGCCAGCTGGGCCCGCTCGGGAGGCAGGCCGAGGCCGCGCGCAAGGCCCGGACGGTGCAGGCCGACCTCCGCGACGCGAAGGCGCGGCTGCTGGCCGACGACCTCGCCCAGCTCGTCGCGCAGATCGAGGCGGACACCGCCGACGAGGCCGCCCTGCGCGAGCGCCGGCGCGCCACCCAGGAGGCGCTCGAGGCCGCGCGGGCGCACCTGTCCCGGCTCGAGGTCGCCGCGGCCGGCACGACGGCGGAGGCCTCCCGCGCCGCGGACACCTTCCACGCCCTGTCGGCGCTGCGCGAGCGGCTGCGCGGCCTGCAGACCCTGGCCGACGAGCGCGTGCGGCTGCTGGGCACGGCCGAGCCCGAGCACCACCGCGGGCAGGACCCCGAGGCCCTCGAGGAGCAGGT
>NZ_LWGM01000204.1 GCF_001750215.1 Isoptericola variabilis
GGGGCGCCGTGGGGCGCGACGACCGCCGGCCCGGTGTCCCCGCCGGCCGGCACGCCGGCCCCGTCGCCCGCCGACGACGCCGGCAAGGACCGGCGGCGCAAGCGGGCGCTGCTGTGGACCCTCGTGACCGTGGCGGTGCTCGCGGTGGCGGCGATCGTGACCGCCCTGGCGCTGAACAGCGGCACGGAGGAGCCGACGACGGCGGCGGTCCCGGCCCTGGAGGCGGGCGTGACCCCCGCCCAGGCCCGGCAGGTCATCGAGGACGCGGGCTTCGAGTTCTCCCAGGCCACGGACGAGGAGTCCCAGCAGCCGGAGGGCACGTTCACCCGCCAGGACCCCGAGGGCGGCACGGAGGCGGAGCTGGGCAGCACCGTCACGGCCTACTTCTCCGACGGCCCGGACACCATCGGGGTGCCCGACGTCACGGGCGACAGCGTGGACGAGGCGCGGCAGAAGATCGAGGACGCGGGGCTCGTGTGGGGGCAGGAGTCCACGGACTCGAGCGTCGACGTGCCCAAGGACCACGTCATCGGGACCGACCCCGCGGTGGGCCAGGCCGTGGAGCAGGGCGCGACGATCGACGTGGTGGTCTCCGACGGCACGGTGGATCTTCCCGACCTCGTCGGGATGAGCCGCGACGAGGCCCTGGCGGAGCTCGACCGGCTCGGCCTGAGCTCGTCCGTCCAGGAGCGCGAGAGCGGCGACCAGGACCCGGGCACGGTGCTCGAGCAGAACCCCGTGGCGGGCAGCGTGGAGCAGGGCAGCACGGTCACGATCACCGTCGCCACCGAGCCGGAGGTCGCGACCACGACCGTGCCGGACATCGTCGGCCGCCAGTGGGACGACCAGACGCAGGAGGAGTTCGCCTCGTACTCGCTCAACCGCCGGGTCGAGACGGCGTCGTCGGACACCGTGCCGGCCGGGGCCGTCATCTCCACCGACCCGCCCGCGGGGACCGAGCTCAACGAGGGTGACACCGTCACGATCGTGGTCTCGACCGGGCCCGCCAACGGTCAGGGCAACGGGAACGGTCAGGGCAACGGCAACGGCAACGGCAGCGGCAACCAGGGCGACGGTGACGAGGGCGGCGACGAGGGCGGCGACGAGGGCGACGGCGGCGTCGCCAGCCTCTTGCGCGGCTGACCCGGCCGCCTGACGGCCACGGCACGACGAAGGGGGCCTCCCGTGCGGGAGGCCCCCTTCGTCGTCGGCGGGACCGTGCGGGCCGCCGGGTGGGTGCCCGGAGCGGCGGAGGGCGCCGTCAGGCGGCGTGGTGCACCAGCGGGGCCATGCCCGCCGAGCGCTCCACCGCGCCGTCGTCGCCGCAGACCGCGAGCCAGTTGGCGAGGATGCGGTGCCCGCCCTCGGTCAGCACCGACTCGGGGTGGAACTGCACGCCGTGCAGCGGCAGCTCGCGGTGCTGCACGCCCATGACGATGCCGGACGCCGTCGCGCCGGTCACCTCGAGCTCGGCCGGGACCGACTCGGGGACGACGGCGAGCGAGTGGTACCGCGTCGCGGTGAACGGCGAGGGCAGGCCGTCGAGCACGCCGGTGCTGCCGTGCTCCACGAGGCTCGTCTTGCCGTGCATGAGCTCGGGGGCGTGCGCCACGGTCGCGCCGAACACCTCGGCGAGGGCCTGGTGGCCCAGGCAGACGCCGAGCATCGGCGTGCGGGAGCGGGCGCAGGCGCGGATGACGTCCTCGGACGCGCCGGCCTCCTTCGGGGTGCCCGGGCCGGGGGAGACGAGCACGCCGTCGAACCGGCCCTCGGCGTCGGCGAACACACCGTCGGCGTCGGGCTCCGGCACGGCGTCGTTGCGGACGACGACGGTGCGCGCGCCGAGCTGGTCGAGGTACCCGACGATCGTCCAGACGAACGAGTCGTAGTTGTCGACGACGAGGATGCGCGGGCCGGCGCTCTCGGGGGTCTGGGTCTCGGTGCTCATGCGGTCACCTCGGTGGCGCAGGTGGTGGGAGATCCGCGCGGCGCGGTCGCGCGCGCGGCTGAGGGCCCACGATAGCGCGCCGCGGGCGGCTCAGGAGAAGACGTCCGTGCCCTCGGGCACGGTCGCGTGCTGCAGCTCGGTGCTGCCCGCGTACGCCGGCAGCTCCAGGCGCGTCGAGGGCTCCTGCGCCCACCCGAGCGCCACCCAGTCGACGTAGTCGAGGTAGGTCTGCACGCCCTCCGACGCGTCGAGCGCCGCCTGGAGGCGCTCCGGGTCCCCGACGGCCTCGACCACGTACGGCGGCGAGAACACCTTGCCGTGCAGCAGCAGGATGTTGCCGGAGCAGCGGAACGCCGACGTCGACGTCACGCGCTCGCCCTGCAGCGTCATCGCCTCCGCACCGCCCGCCCACAGGGCGTTGATGACGTGCTGGAGGTCCTGCTGGTGCACCACCAGGTCGTCGGCGTGCACTCCGGGGATCGACTGGCTGGAGGCCGGGGCGTCGTCCAGCGTCACGGTGAGCCCGGGACCGGTGACGGGCGCCGAGCCGGACACCACGGACTCGCGGCGGGCGAGGTCGGGGTCGGTGCCTTCGCCCGACGACGCGTCCGCACCGAGCCGGTCGATCTGCGCCTGGAGCTCGTCCACCTGCGCGCCCAGCCGCTCGACGCGGTCGGACTCGGACTCGACCAGCTGGGCGAGGTTCTCCGGGTGGCGGCCCTCGTCGCCGCGCGCAAGCTGGGCGCTGGCGGAGAACATGAGCCCGGCGGCCGCGGCGACGGCCCCCACGGCGACGTACGGGCGCCAGCGACGGACCGGGTGGCCCGGTCGCAGGGACAGCCGCGCCATGGTCACCTCCGGGTCGGTCGCACGGGTCGGTCGCGCTGTGCTCGACCACTACGCTAGTCGACGAAACGTCGTCCGCGTCCGGCCCGCCGCAGGCCGCGACGCCAAGCCGGTCAGCCAGTCAGGAGCCGTCTCGTGCCCGAGTCGAAGTCCCGCAAGAAGAAGGTGCCGACGCCCGCGCCGGAGGCGGCTGCCACGCCTGCGCGCCAGGCCGAGGGCAGCCCGCGCTGGCTCGTGCCCGTCATGCTCGGCCTCATGGTGCTGGGCCTGGTGTGGATCGTCGTCTACTACTTGACGTCCGCCCGGGTCGGGGGCGGGTTCCCGGTGCCGCCGCTCGGCGCGTGGAACCTGCTCGTCGGCTTCGTCCTCATCATCGCCGGCTTCGCCCTGACGACGCGCTGGCGGTGACGCGCCGCGCGGTGGGCCGGGCCGGCCTGTCCCGCACCGGCTCGCCTGCTGCCCTCGCCGTGGCCGCGCTGGCCCTCGCGGCCTGCACCGGCCCCGGTGCCGCACCGGGCACGACGTCGGCCGCCGGGACCAGCGCCGCACCGGCTCCCGCCTCCGCGTCCTGGGCGCCGCCGCCCGTCGGCGCACGCTTCGACTACCAGATCGGCGGCGCGTATCCGCCGGCCCCCGGCGTCGAGGTCGTCGAGCGCGACCGCCGCGAGCCGCCCGCCGACGGCGTCTACTCGGTCTGCTACGTCAACGCCTTCCAGACGCAGCCCGAGGAGGCCGACCTCTGGCTGCGCGAGCACCCCGACCTGCTCCTGCGGCGCGACGGCGCGCCGGTCGAGGACCCGGACTGGCCGGGCGAGCTGGTCCTCGACGTGTCCACCGCGGCGCAGCGCGCGGGCGTCGCGGAGGTCGTCGGCGCGTGGGTCGACGGCTGCGCCGACGCGGGGTACCAGGCGGTCGAGCTCGACAACCTCGACACCGCCGCGCGCTTCCCGGACCTGCTCGCCGAGGACGACGTCGTCGCGCTGGCCCGCACGCTGGTGGAGCGGGCCCATGCCCGCGGTCTGGCGGTCGCGCAGAAGAACGCCCCCGAGCTCGCCGCCCGTGGTGCCACGGAGGTCGGCTTCGACTTCGTCGTCGCGGAGGAGTGCCAGGTCTACGCCGAGTGCGACGCGTACACCGCCGGCTACGGCGACCACGTGATCGAGATCGAGTACGACGACGTGCGGCCGGACGACGCCGACCCGGACGCGACGTTCGCCGCCGCCTGCGCGGCGCGCGGGGAACGGGTCTCGGTGCTGTACCGCGACCGGGACGTCGTTCCCCGCGGCGCCCCGGGTTATCGCTCCGAACACTGCTGACCCGCTGTCCCCAGGCCCGTCCTCAGCGACGGGGGGCGCGGAGCCACCGGTCAGATCCCACCGGTGTCATCCGTGGGAGCGGTCGTCCACAGGTTCGCGCACAGGGTCGTCCACAGCACTGTCCACAGGTGTGGAGGGAATTGCACCGGTGTCATTCACACCGGTGGACAACCCTGTGGACGGGACTGTGGACGGGACTGTGGGCAAGGCCACCGAGCAGGCCCAGGGGCGCGTCCGGGCCCGCGGCGGCAGCCGCGACAGACCGTCGGGACAGCCGGTCGGGACAGGTCCTCAGGCGACGGTCGCCAGCCAGCCGGTCGCCGCGTACCTGCCCACGGCGAGGCCGACGAGCAACAGTGCCATGCCCAGCGGCATGGCCCAGCCCACGAGGCGCTGGCGCTCCCGCGGTGCCCGCGCGAACCCCCAGCCCAGCACGAGCCCCACCACGAGCCCGCCCAGGTGCGCCTGCCACGCGATGCCCGGGAGCACGAAGCCGATCACCGCGTTGACGGCGATGAGGCCGATCACCTGGGCGGCGTTGGCCCCGAGCCGGCGCAGCACCGGCACCATGGCGCCGAACAAGCCGAAGACCATGCCCGAGGCCCCCACCACGCCCTGGTACCAGCCGGCGTCCGCCGGCGTCCCCGCGAGCAGCAGGTAGCCCACCGAGCCGCCCACGGCGCTGAGACCGCACAGCGCGAGGAACCGCGCCCGGCCCAGCACGGGCTCGAGGAACTGCCCGGTGACCCACAGGGCCCACATGTTGAACAGGATGTGGGTGATGTTCGTGGCGTGCAGGAACGCCGTCGTGAGGAAGCGCCACGGCTCCACCGCGCCGATGGCCGCAGAGAACGCCCACTGCTCGGTCCAGGCGCCGCCGGTCGCGAGCTGGAGCAGGAAGCTGGCGACGCAGACGCCGATCAGCGTCCACGTCACGACGGGCCGGCCCTGCCGGACGCGGCCGCCCATCGACGTCGTCACGCGCGGCGCCGAGCGCGCCGCCTCCCGCACGCAGTCCACGCACTGCACGCCCACGGCCGCCGGACGCTGGCACTCGGGGCACGCCGGCCGGCCGCAGCGCTGGCAGCGCACGTACGACACCCGGTCGGGGTGCCGCGGGCAGACCGGCGGTGCGGCGGCGTCGGGGGCACCCGGCGCGGGCGGGGGTGGCGGCTGCTCGGTCATGGGGAACTCCGCGGGACGGCGGGACGAGCGGACGACGGCGGGCACGGGG
>NZ_LWGM01000205.1 GCF_001750215.1 Isoptericola variabilis
GACATCCTCACCAGCGACCACCGGGACATGCTCGAGCTCATCGGCCAGATCGAGACGGCACCGGACGCGACGCAGCGCCGGGACCTGGCCGACACCGTCACCGCCGAGATCATGCGGCACGCCGTCGTCGTGCTGGCCCTCGCCGGCTCCACGTACGCGGTGGCCGACGCGCACAAGACGGTGACGATCGACGACGACGGGCGCATCCGCACCGTGTCCGCCTACGGCCGCACGGTGGGGGACGTGCTGGCCTTCCAGGGCGTGGAGCTCGAGGGCGACGACCACGTCCAGCCCGCCGCGGGCGCCCCGGCCGCCGACGGCGGCACGATCGTGGTGCGCTCCAGCCGGGTGGTCACCCTCGTGGTGGACGGCGAGAGCGAGACCTTCGAGACCACGGCACTCACCGTCGGCGACCTCGTCTCCGCCCTCGGCGAGCGCGGCGACGGCGCGGTGGCGTCCGCGTCGCGCAGCACGCCGCTGGGGCGCGAGCCGGTGCGCGTGTCCACCCTCAAGACCGTCAGCGTGGCGGTGGACGGGACGGTGCTGCCGATCCGCACCACGCAGGCCACGGTGCGCGACGTCCTCGCCGACGCCGGGATCACCCTGGCCGAGGAGGACGCGACGTCGGTGCCGCTCGCCGCCGCCGCCACCGACGGGATGCTCGTGCTGGTCTCGCGCGGCGAGACCGGGTCGGACTCGACCACCGAGGTGCTGCCCTTCGAGACCACCACGATCGAGGACCCGAGCCTGCCCGAGGGCTACCGCCACGTGCGGACGGTGGGCCGGCCGGGGGAGGCGACGACGACGTACGCCGTGCGGACGCTGGACGGCGCGGAGGTGGAGCGCACCGTCGCCTCGCGCGTGGTCACCCGCGAGCCGCAGGACGAGGTCGTCGTCGTCGGCACCATGGACCCCGACACGGTGGTGGTCGACCCGGGCTCGGCGAGGTCGGCCGCCCGGGCGCTCGCCGCCGAGCGCGGGTGGGGCGACACCCAGTTCGTGTGCCTCGACAAGCTGTGGACCAAGGAGTCGGGCTGGCGCGTCGACGCCGACAACCCGTCGTCGAGCGCCTACGGCATCCCGCAGGCGCTGCCCGGCTCCAAGATGGCCTCGGCGGGTGCGGACTGGCGCACCAACGCGGTGACCCAGATCGAGTGGGGGCTCGGCTACATCGCGGGCCGCTACGGCACGCCGTGCGGGGCGTGGGCGAAGTCTCAGGCGGCCGGCTGGTACTGACCGGCGCGGCCGGGTTCACCCGGGGATATTTCGGACATCAAGGCATGAGACGGGGCATGTCGGCGCGCTCCCGCTTGGCGCTTGATAACGAACCGGTTACGGTCGCCGACAGTGCCTGCCGGATCCGCCGGCGGGCCCGGCAGAGAGCTTGGGACGCGTGACCGCTCCGAACACCGAGAACACCACCGCAGCACGCCGCCGTCGCTGGCCCCTCGTGGCCGGCCTCACCGCGGGCGCCCTCGCCGTCTCCGGCGGCGCGTTCGCCTACGCCGACGCGCGCAAGACGGTGACCCTCGACGTCGACGGCAACGTCACCACGGTGACCACCTTCGCCGGCTCGGTCGAGGGCCTCCTCGACGCCCAGGGGGTGCGCGTCGGCGAGCGCGACGCCGTCGCCCCCGCCGAGGCCGCCTCGCTGCGCGACGGCGCCGAGATCGTCGTGCGCTACGGCCGCGAGGTGACCCTGCAGACCGACGGCGAGCAGTCCGACGTCTGGGTCACCGCCCTCGACGCCGGGGAGGCGCTCGACCGCCTCGCCTCGCGCGGCGGCGACGTCCGCCTCGTCGCGTCGCGCTCCGGCGACCGCGCCTCGCTGGCCCTGCGGCTGGCGCACGGCGGCGGCCCGGTCGCGGTCGTGGCCGACGGCGAGACCCGCACGGCCAAGGACACCGGCGAGGGCGTCGACGCGCTGCTCAGCAGCGTCGACGTGGCGCTCGACGGCGACGACCGCGTGAGCGTCGCGGCGCCCGAGGACGTCGGCGTGCCGGAGGACGAGGCGGAGGTCGCCGTCGTCGTGCAGCGCGTGGAGACCAAGGACGTCTCCACCGAGAAGCCGATCCCGTTCAAGACCGTGACGAAGGAGGACCCCGAGCGGTACTCCGACCTCGACCCGGAGGTCACCCAGGAGGGCGTCGAGGGCGTGCACACCACGGTGGAGCGCGTCACCACGGTGGACGGCAAGGAGGAGTCCCGCGAGCTGGTCTCCGAGGGCGACACCACGCCGCCGGTCGACGAGATCGTGGTCAAGGGCACCAAGGAGCGCCCGGAGCCCGAGCCGGAGCCCGAGCCCGAGCCGGCGCGGGAGTCGTCGTCCTCCTCGTCGTCCTCCTCCTCGTCCTCTTCGTCGTCGTCCTCGTCGTCGGACGAGGGCTCGTCGGGCGGCGGCGGGTCGGACGGCTCCGCCGCGACGGGGTCGGCGCCGACCAGCGGCGTCTGGGCGAAGCTCGCCCAGTGCGAGTCGGGCGGCAACCCGTCGACCAACACCGGCAACGGCTACTACGGCCTCTACCAGTTCTCGCTGTCGACATGGCAGTCGGTCGGCGGCAGCGGCCTGCCGTCCGAGGCCTCGGCGGCCGAGCAGACCAAGCGCGCGCAGATCCTCCAGCAGCGCGCCGGCTGGGGCCAGTGGCCGCACTGCGCGGCCAAGCTCGGGCTGCTGTGACGCATCCCTCGGCGGCGGCGCCGCGCGGCTGACGCGCGGTGCCGCCGCGGGGTCCGCAGACCCCGCCTGACGACGCCGGTCGCCCCAGCACGGAGCGGCCGGCGTCGTCGTGCCGGGACCGCCCGCCGCCGGTCGCAGGGCCGCGGCCCGCCGGGTTGCCCGGGCGCATGGTTTGGCTTTCAATAACGAATCGGTTACGGTCGAGTGTCTTCGCGCGCCGCCGGCTGTGACGTGGTGTAGCGCGCGACCCCTCCCTTCGGCCCGGCACCGGGCCGTGACAGCCGGATCGGCCTGTCGAGTCCCGTATGCGTCGTGTGCGTACGAAGGCGTCCCGCGCCGCAGAGGTCCCCGACCTCGGCTCGACCCCGCCGTGCCCGGAAGGCACGTCCCCGAGGAACCGCGTGACTGACCACACCCAGACCCCCGCTCAGCCGGACGACCTCGCGACCGCGCGGATCCCCGCCGTCGCCGGCCCGGCCACCACCCCCGACGCCACCCCCGACACCTCCCGCCGGGCGCTCCGCGCCGGCACCCGCCGGCGCCGCCTGCCGTGGGTCGCCGGCCTCACCGCCGCCGCCCTCGCCGTGTCCGGCGGCGCCGTCGCGTACGGCAACGCCCGCAAGAGCGTGACGCTCGACGTGGACGGCAAGGTCACCACCGTGTCGACGTTCGCCGGCTCCGTCGAGGGCGTCCTCGAGGCGGAGGGCGTGCGCGTCGGCGAGCGCGACGTCGTCGCCCCCGCCGCGGACGCCGCCCTGACCGAGGGCGCCGAGATCGTGGTGCGCTACGGCCGCCAGGTGACCCTGCAGACCGACGGCAAGCAGTCCGACGTGTGGGTCACGGCCCTCGACGCGGACGAGGCGCTCACCTCGCTGCAGCACCGCGGCGGCGACGTGGCGCTCGTCGCCTCCCGCTCCGGCGAGCGCGCCGACCTCGGCCTGCGGCTCGACGCCGAGGGGCCCGTGGCGGTCGTCGCCGACGGGAAGACCAGCGTGGCCCCCGACGGGTCCGTGGGCCTGGCGGGCGTGCTCGAGGCCGCCAAGGTGACGATCGACGGCGACGACCGCGTGCGCGTGGTCGAGGCCGCGGACGCCGGCGTCGACACGTCCGAGGCGGACGCCCCGGGCGTCGCCGTCGTCGTGCAGCGCGTCGAGACCAAGGACGCCACCACCAAGACCGCGATCCCGTTCGAGACGCAGAAGAAGAAGGACGACGGCCTCTACACCGGCGAGTCCAAGGTCGCCCAGGAGGGCGCCGAGGGCGAGCGCACGCTCGTCGAGCGCGTCACCACGGTGGACGGCAAGGAGGAGTCGCGCACCGAGGTCTCGGAGGAGACCACCAAGGAGCCGACGGCGAAGGTGGTGCTCGAGGGCACCAAGGAGCGCCCGGCCCCGCGGCCCGAGACCGCGTCGCGCTCCGAGAGCCGGTCGTCCGGCTCCTCGTCCTCCTCGTCGTCCTCGGGGCCGTCGGTGTCCGGCTCGCCGCGGGCGATCGGCAAGCAGCTCGCGGCGGCGCGCGGCTGGACCGGCAGCCAGTGGACCTGCCTCGAGAACCTGTTCGAGAAGGAGTCCGGCTGGAACCCCACCGCCGACAACCCGTCGTCGAGCGCCTACGGCATCCCGCAGGCCCTGCCCGGCTCGAAGATGGCCTCGGCCGGCGCCGACTGGCGCACCAACCCGGCCACCCAGATCACCTGGGGCCTGGACTACATCGCCGGGCGCTACGGCACGCCGTGCGCCGCGTGGAGCCACTCCCAGTCGGTGAACTGGTACTGAGCCCCCTGAGCCGGCCCCGAGCCGGCCCCGGGCCGGCCTCGGGCCGGCCTCGGGCCTGCCCCTGGGCCGGCCCCGGCAGGCGCCTGGCATAGGCTCCTGCGCATGAACGACACCCCTGGCGCCCTGCTCGGTCCCGCGGACATCCGGGACCTGGCAGGGCGCCTCGGCGTCCGCCCCACCAAGACGCTCGGCCAGAACTTCGTGCACGACGCCGGCACGGTGCGCAAGATCGTGCGGGCCGCCGGGGTGGAGCCGGGTCAGCGCGTCGTCGAGGTGGGCCCGGGGCTCGGCTCGCTGACGCTCGGCCTGCTCGAGGCCGGCGCGTCCGTCGTCGCCGTCGAGATCGACCCGGTCCTCGCGGGCCAGATCGCCGCGACCGTGGCGCAGCGGGCGCCCGAGGCCGCCGGCCGGTTCGAGGTGGTGACCTCCGACGCGCTCGACGTCACGGAGCTGCCCGGCGAGCCGCCCACCGCGCTCGTCGCCAACCTGCCCTACAACGTCGCCGTCCCGGTGCTGCTCACCATGCTCGAGCGGTTCGGCTCGCTGCAGCGGGTCCTGGTGATGGTGCAGGCCGAGGTGGCCGACCGGCTGGCCGCGGCCCCCGGCTCCAAGGTCTACGGCGTGCCGTCGGCCAAGGCCGCCTGGTACGCCCGCACGTGGCGCTCGCTGAACGTCAGCCGCAACGTCTTCTGGCCCGTCCCGAACGTCGACTCCGCGCTCGTGGCGATGGAGCGGCGCGAGCCGCCCGCCACCACCGCGACCCGCGAGCAGGTGTTCGCCGTCGTGGACGCCGCCTTCGCCCAGCGGCGCAAGACGCTGCGCGCGGCGCTGGCGGGCCGCTTCGGCTCGGGCGCCGCCGCCGAGGCGGCGCTG
>NZ_LWGM01000206.1 GCF_001750215.1 Isoptericola variabilis
CTGAAGCAGCGTGTCGCCGCGCTGCGCGAGCGCGGCATCACGCCGGGCCTCGGCACGCTGCTCGTGGGCGAGGACCCCGGCTCGCAGTGGTACGTGGCCGGCAAACACCGCGACTGCGCCGAGGTGGCCCCCGCACGCCGTACGGCTGCCAGGTGCCCGCCGGGTCCGCCAGCACGGGGCCGTCGTCCACGGAGAAGCCGTAGTCGGTGCCGGGTACGAGCTCGTCGTCGGCGCCCCACCAGCCGGGACGGTGCGCGCCGAGCAGCCGCATCGGGCGGCGCTCGGCCGCGCCGCCCGGGCCCAGCACGACGACGTCGACGGTCGCGGCGTGCGGGGCCCAGACGCTCGGGCGCCGGCCCGGCTCCCGGGCGAGGCCCGGGGCCGAGGCCGGCGAGCCCGGCGTCACAGCACGTGGGACGCGGTGTCGGCGTCGGGGTCGTGTCCCAGCGCCGGCCGGGTCAGCACGACGACCGACCGCGACCGGACCGTGAGCGTCTCCCCGGCGGCGTGCTCGGTGCCCGGCTCCGAGGAGCTGTCCGTGTCCAGCACCGTCGTCCAGGTGGCGCCGTAGCGGCCCGACGGCAGCGTGAAGTCGAGCTCCTCGGAGTGGGCGTTGAACAGCAGCAGGAAGGAGTCGTCGACGATCGGCTCGCCGCGCCGGTCCTGCTCGGAGATCGCGTCGCCGTTGAGGAAGACCATCAGCGAGCGGGCGTACGTGTTCTCCCAGTCGTGACCGTCCATGGTGGCGCCGGTCATGTCCAGCCAGCCGATCTCCGGCAGCTCGCCGTCGCCGTCGGCCGCGGGCGAGGTGTTGCCGCCGACGAACCCGCGCCGGTGCAGCACCGGGTGGTCGAGGCGCAGCCGCACGAGGCGCTGGGTGAAGCGGAGCAGCTCGGCCTCGTCGGGCTCCAGCTCCCAGTCCACCCAGGTGATCTCGTTGTCCTGGCAGTAGCCGTTGTTGTTGCCGCCCTGCGTGCGACCGAGCTCGTCGCCGTGGGCGATCATCGGCACGCCTTGGCTCAGCAGCAGCGTGGTCAGGAAGTTGCGCCGCTGGCGCCGGCGCAGCGCGAGCACCTCGGGGTCGTCCGTGGGGCCCTCGGCGCCGCAGTTCCAGGACCGGTTGAAGCTCTCGCCGTCGTTGTTGTCCTCGCCGTTGTCCTCGTTGTGCTTCTCGTTGTAGGACACGAGGTCGTCGAGCGTGAAGCCGTCGTGCGCCGTGACGAAGTTGATCGACGCGATGGGCTTGCGGCCGGAGTGCTCGTACAGGTCGCTGGACCCGGTCAGCCGCGAGGCGAGCTCGGGCAGCGTGGCCGGCTCGCCGCGCCAGAAGTCGCGCACCGCGTCGCGGTAGCGGCCGTTCCACTCCGTCCACAGCGGCGGGAACCCGCCGACCTGGTAGCCGCCGTCGCCGACGTCCCACGGCTCGGCGATCAGCTTGACCTGGGAGATCACCGGGTCCTGGTGGACGATGTCGAAGAAGGCGCTGAGGCGGTCGACCTCGTGGAACTGCCGGGCGAGCGTGGCGGCGAGGTCGAACCGGAACCCGTCGACGTGCATCTCCTCGACCCAGTACCGCAGCGAGTCCATGATCAGCTGCAGCACCGAGGGGGAGCGCATGAGCAGGGAGTTGCCCGTGCCGGTCGTGTCGAAGTAGTGCGCCTCGTCGCCGTCGACGAGCCGGTAGTACGCGGCGTTGTCGATGCCGCGGAAGGACAGCGTGGGGCCGAGGTGGTTGCCCTCGGCGGTGTGGTTGTAGACGACGTCGAGGATGACCTCGATGCCGGCCTCGTGCAGCGCCTTGACCATCGCCTTGAACTCCAGCACCTGCTCGCCGCGCGTGCCGGCGCTCGCGTAGGCGTTGTGGGGCGCGAAGAACCCGATGGTGTTGTAGCCCCAGTAGTTCGCGAGGCCGCGGTCCTGCAGCACGGGGTCCTGGACGAACTGGTGGACCGGCATCAGCTCGACGGCCGTGACGCCCAGCTCCACGAGGTGGTCGATCATCGCCGGGTGGCCCATCCCGGCGTAGGTGCCGCGCAGCTCCTCCGGGATGTCCGGGTGGAGCATGGTCATGCCCTTGACGTGGGCCTCGTACAGCACGGTGTCGTGGTAGTCGATCTGCGGCGGGCGGTCGTGGCCCCAGTCGAAGAAGGGGTTGACGACGACGGACGTCATGGTGTGCCCGGCGGAGTCCCCGGCGAGCGGCTCGGTGCCCGTGACCGCGGCCTCGGGGTCGTCGAACGGGTAGGAGAACAGCGACTGGTCACCGTCGATCTGCCCGTCGATCGCCTTGGCGTAGGGGTCGAGCAGCAGCTTGGACGGGTCGCACCGGTGGCCCGACGCCGGGTCGTAGGGCCCGTGCACGCGGTAGCCGTACCGCGTGCCGGGGACGATGCCGGGCAGGTAGGCGTGCCACACGAACGCGTCGACCTCGCGCACGTCGTAGCGCTGCTCGTTGCCGTCGTCGTCGAGGATGCACAGCTCCACCCGCTCGGCGGCGGAGGAGTAGAGCGCGAAGTTGGTGCCGGTGCCGTCGAAGGTGGCGCCGAGAGGGTAGGAGCGGCCGGGCCAGGTCTGCTGCATGCGCCGAATCATCACACCGCCCGCCGCTCTTGGCGCGTCGTGCGGGCGCCGGCGGCGCCGGCCCGCGGGGCGTCGCGACGCCCTCCCAAGGAATAGTGTGCCAAGCGCGACCAGGCGAGCCGGCCCGGCTCGGCGGACAATGGCGGCATGAGCAAGGAGAGCACCACCCAGGCCGAGCCCAACGCCGGTGGCACCGACGGCACCGGTGCCGACACCGCCGGCACGGACACCACGGGGACGGGCGAGGCGCGCTACCGCGCCCGGCACCTGCTGGACGAGTCCCTCGCGTCGAGCGCGCGTGTCGCGCCCCCGCAGTACCGGCCCTCGCCCGACGCCGACCCCCGGTCCGGAGGAGACGCGACGGGGGCCCCCAAGTCGCTCACGGACGCCGAGCGCGACTGGACGGGCCTCGACTCGAGCGGCGTGGCCTGGGATGACCCCGAGGAGCTGTGACGGCCGGCGTCAGCGCGGGCGCCGGTCGGTCCCGACGGGGATGAGGCGCGGCATCCCGGCGGGCGCGACCTCGCTGATGGCGAGGTAGCGCGCCTCCGCCCGGTGCAGGCGGATGTGCTCGTCGAGCGACCAGTCGGGGCCGTTGGTCAGCACCATGCCGCAGGAGCAGTCGATCTCGACGACGCCGGCCGCCCCGCGGCGCACCTGGCCGACGGTGACGTGGGCGGCACGAGCGTTGGCCTTCGCGCGGTGCATGCTCGCGCTGACGGCGGTTTCTGCGAGATCCACGCCGCGAGCCTAACGGGCTCCGGTGCGGCTCCCGTGCGGCCCCCCGTGCCGCCCCGTGTGCCTCGCGCTGCTCCCGTGCGGCCTCAGTGCGTGTGGGCGATGCCCAGCTCGTGCAGCCGCTCGTGCTCCTCGCGCGCGGCCATGCGCGCGGCGATGCGCTCCTGCACCTCGGCGCGGCGCAGCGGGGGCACGGTCTGCGGCGGGCGGCGTCGAGCGGGCAGCTCGTCCAGCAGGCGCGTGACGACGGCCGCGATCTGCTCCGTGGCCTCGTCGCACGGCTGGCGGACGGTCTCGGCGGCCGAGCGCTGCACACCCGTCACCTTGCGGACGAACTGCTCCGCCGCGGCGCGGATCTCCTCGTCGGTCGCGGGCGGCTCGAGCCCGCGCAGGGTGGTGATGTTCCGGCACATGCCTCGACGCTACGTGCCGGGCCGGGCACGCGAAAGGCCCCGGACCGGGTGGTCCGGGGCCTGTCGATGATGCTGGTGGGCGATACTGGGATCGAACCAGTGACCTCTTCCGTGTCAGGGAAGCGCGCTACCGCTGCGCCAATCGCCCGGGGCCCTGCCCTGCGGGGCTGGCCCCCGGGCGGTTCCGGAGCGGATGACGGGACTCGAACCCGCGACCCTCACCTTGGCAAGGTGATGCTCTACCAACTGAGCCACATCCGCGCGACCGGGTCCTCGGGATCTCTCCCGCGCTCCCGGCGCCTGAGGAACATTACTGGACCCGCGGCCCGGAGGTCCAATCCGGACGGCTGTGACCTGCGCCGCCGTGCTGGCCGCTCGACAGGGGCGGGTGGCCCCTGTCGGGCGGCCCCGGCGAGGGGCGACACTGGGACGGAGTCTCCGTTCGACGAGGAAGGAGCCACCCATGTCGACGCAGACGAGCGGGGGAGACGCGGTCCCCCGAGAAGCCGCCCTCCGGTCCGTGGAGGACCAGTTCGCCGCCCTGAACGCGCACGACGCGCCACGCTTCGCCGCCTTCTTCGGCGAGGACACGGTCCTCGTCGACCCGTCGTACCCCGAGCCGCTGCGCGGGCGCGCCGCCGTCGAGGAGGACATGACCAACTTCCTCGGGACGTTCCCGGACCTGCGTATGGAGGTCACGCGGACGGTCGTCAGCGGCGCGGACGTCGCCGTGGAGGCCGTGGGCACCGGCACCAACACCGGACCGCTCGTCCTGCCCGCCGGCGAGATCCCGCCGACGGGCAGGAGCGTCCGGTTCGCCTTCGCGGTGTTCGACACCCTCGACGACCGCGGGCTGATCGCCGAGGAGCGGCGCTACTACGACGTCATGAGCATGATGACCCAGCTGGGGGTGGGACCGCAGGGAGCTTTGTAGCCGCGGCGCTCGGCAGCGACCCGCGCGGGGGCACGCGAAAGGCCCCGGACCGTGCGGTCCGGGGCCTCGTCGTGCGTGTGGGCGATACTGGGATCGAACCAGTGACCTCTTCCGTGTCAGGGAAGCGCGCTACCGCTGCGCCAATCGCCCGTGCCTGGCACCAGCCAGGCTGAGAGGTGGGTACGGGATTCGAACCCGTGTATACGGCTTTGCAGGCCGCTGCCTCGCCTCTCGGCCAACCCACCAGCGAGACGTTCTCTCCCTCCGCTCCGCGTGCGGTGCTGCACCGAGGGAGACGATCAGAGAGTGGGCCTCCGAGCGGATGACGGGACTCGAACCCGCGACCCTCACCTTGGCAAGGTGATGCTCTACCAACTGAGCCACATCCGCGCGGCCGGTGACTCGGGGCACTGCCCCGCGCTCCGGCGCGTCCCAAACACTAGCCGTCCGGGGCCCGCGGCGTCCAATCGCCCCTGCTCGCGGCGGCGATCCGGGACGCTGCCGGGCCCGCCGGTGCCCTGGGCCGCCCGATAGCGTGCGGCCGTGACCGCCGACCTGCCCCGACCCGCCGGCGCCCCGGCGTGGGCCCGGTTCGCCGGCCGCCTCGCCACCGGCGTCGTCGAGTGCGTCGACGTGCTGCGCGAGCCGGAGCGGCTGC
>NZ_LWGM01000207.1 GCF_001750215.1 Isoptericola variabilis
CTGGCGCGGCTGCACGACGGGGGCCGAGGCCAGCACGGTGAACGCGATCGACGGGTCCTCGACCTGCATGACCGGCACGATCCACGTGCCCTCGGACTCGCCGTAGACGCCGACGGTGGCCGGGTCGCCGCGACGCTCTCGGCCGCGGGCATCGAGGTGGTGCTGACCGGCGGGGACGCCGAGCGGGAGCTGTGCGCGCGGGTGCGTGCCGAGGCCGAGCGGCACGGCGCCCGCCGCCTCGCCGACACCTCCGGACGGCTCGACCTGCCCGCGCTCGCCGACGTCGTCGGCAGCGCCCGGCTGCTCCTGTCGGGAGACACGGGCGTGGCGCACCTCGCCACGGCCCTCGGCACGCCGTCGGTCACCCTCTTCGGGCCCACGCCGCCGGCGACCTGGGGCCCTGCCGTCGACCTCGACCGGCACGCCGTGCTGTGGCACGGCGACCCCGCCGCCCCCGGCGACCCGCACGCGGACGAGCTCGACCCGACCCTGGCGGAGGTCACCGTGGACGAGGTGCTCGAGGCGGCCGCGCCGCTGCTCGGGCGCGCGCCCGCGGCACCGGTCGCGGCGTCCTGACCCCCGCCCCAGCCGTTCCTGGCACACGGCGGGCGGGCCGGCTCCTC
The DNA here is from genome assembly GCF_001750215.1 of Isoptericola variabilis. Lineage (GTDB taxonomy): Bacteria > Actinomycetota > Actinomycetes > Actinomycetales > Cellulomonadaceae > Puerhibacterium > Puerhibacterium variabilis_A. Next base: position 624 of record NZ_LWGM01000207.1, read on the forward strand.
GAGCCGGCCCGCCCGCCGTCGTCGTGCCGCGCCCGGAGCACCGGGCGTCCCGCCGCCGCGCCGTCCGTCACGCCGCCGCGGCGCCCAGCTCCCGGAACCAGGCGACGGTGCGCTCGAGCCCGTCCTCCCACGCGACCTTGGGCTCCCAGCCGAGCAGCTCGCGCGCCCGCGTGATGTCGGGGCACCGCACCTTGGGGTCGTCGGTCGGCAGGTCGATGTGCTCGATGCGGGACGAGCTGCCCGTGGCCGCGATGACGTCCTCGGCGATCTGCCGCACGGTGAGCTCGTGCGGGTTGCCGAGGTTGACCGGGCCGGCCTCGTGCGTCCCCGCGAACCGCAGCAAGCCGTCGACGAGGTCGTCGACGAAGCACAGCGAGCGGGTCTGGGTGCCGTCGCCGGCGACGGTCAGCGGCTCGCCGGCGAGCGCCTGGCGGACGAACGTGGGCACCACGCGCCCGTCGTGCCCTCGCATCCGCGGGCCGTAGGTGTTGAAGATCCGCACGATGCCGGCGTCGACGTCCCTCGAGCGCCGGTAGGCCATGGTGAGCGCCTCGGCGAACCGCTTGCCCTCGTCGTAGACCGACCGCGGGCCGATGGGATTGACGTTGCCCCAGTACTCCTCGCGCTGCGGGTGCACGAGCGGGTCGCCGTACACCTCCGAGGTGGAGGTCGTGACGAAGCGGGCGCCGGCGCGCGCGGCGAGCTCCAGCGCCGCCCGGGTGCCCCGGGAGGCCACGTCGAGGGTCTCGAGCGGGTGCGCCGCGTAGTCGACCGGCGACGCCGGGCAGGCCATGTGCAGCACCAGGTCGACCTCGCCCAGCTCGACGGCACCGAGGTTCACGGGACCGTCGTCGGCGGCGCCCAGGCCGCGGGTGACGTCGTGGCGCACCAGCGAGAACCCGGGGCGGGTCCGCAGGTGGGCGACGTTGCCCGGGGTGCCCGAGACCATGTTGTCGACGGCGACGACCTCGTAGCCGTCGTCCAGCAGCCGCTCGCACACGTGGCTGCCGAGGAACCCGGCGCCACCGGTGACGACGGCCCTCACCGGGACACCAGCTTGAAGAAGGTGCTGTCACCGCCGTCCGCGCGGCGCTCCTGGTACAGGAAGGCGAGCCCCGCGTCGTCGAACTTCCGGAACCACTCGTCCCACTCGACCGGGTCGAGGCGGTCGTCCTCGCCGCCGCTGCTCGCGCCGCCGGGGAAGTCGATGCGCAGCACGCCGGCGTCCTCCCCGGAGCCCTCGGTGCCGCGGACGGTGACCGGACGGCCGTCGTGGTCCTCGACCCAACGGCGGATCTCGTCGTGGTCCGTGGTGGTCCTGGTCTCGGACGACTGGTTCATCCCGCGCTCCTCCCGTGTCCTTCCGGCTGCTTACGTGCTCACGGTGCCGCCGACCGGCGTCACTCGCTCGCGCTGCCGGAAGCGAAGCTGCAGGTGGTCGACGGTGCGCGGCAGCGGGTCGTCCGCCAGGTGCTCACCGCGGTCGACGGCGAGGCCCAGGCCCGCGAGGCGGGCGAGCAGGTGGCTGGTGGTGAACAGGACGACGTCGCGGCCCGCGCACTCCGCCGGTCCGGCGCTGAACGGCACGAGCGCGCGGTCGGCGTCGGCGCGCCCGTCGAGCCACGCCTCCGGCGTGAAGGCGTCGGCGAAGTCGATGCGGCCGGCGTCGCGGTGCACGTAGCCGCTGACGACGGCGAACCCGGTGCCGGCGGGCAGCGTGCGCCCGCCCCAGGTGGTCGGCTCGGTGGCGTCGCGCAGGATCACCAGGGTGGTCGGCCACAGCCGCACGCTCTCGAGCACGCACGCCCGCGCGTACGGCAGCACGGGGGCGCCGGGTCCGGCGTCGGCGAGCACGGGGTCCGCGGCGGCGAGCTCGTCGACCAGCCGCTCGCGCACGGCCGGGCGGGCGGCGGCGACGGCGAGCGCGCGCAGCGTGGCCATGCCGGCGGCGTCGAAGGCGAACAGCCAGTGGGGGACCTGGTCGGCGGGGTCGTAGGCGTACCCGGTCCCGTCGGCGGTCCGGGCGAGATCCTCCGCGGCGGCACGCGCCGCAGCGGCGAGCGTGCCGGGCTCGGCCTCGGCCACCCGGGCGGCCACCTGCTCGCGGAACGCCGCGCGCAGGCGGTGCCGCACGGGCTGGAAGTAGGCCCAGTTGGCCCCGCGGCGCAGCGCGGTGAGCCGGTCGGTGAGCTCGTGGTCCTCGCGGGCGCGCTCGCCCAGCGTCACGGTGCGCACCAGGCGCCACCAGGCCTCGGTGAACGTCGCCGCGTCGAGCCCTCCGGAGGCGTCCACCGCGGCGGCGATCTCGTCGGCGGTGCGCGCCACCTGAGCGACGATCTGGTCGGCGTCCGGGTGGGCGCGGTGGCCCGAGGCGAGGGCCCGCTCGTTGAGGGGGCGCCGCGAGCGGCGGGCCGCGGGCGGCGAGATCAGCACCCCCGACGGCTGGAAGTGGCGGAGCGCGGCGGTCTTCTCGCGCGTGGCCGGCGTGAACGGCTCCGGCGAGCCGTCGAGGATCCGGGCGACGTCCTGCGGGGTGGTGACGAGCACGACGCGCCGCGGGCCGATCCGCACGGACAGCGGGGCGCCGTCGTAGCGGTCGCGCAGCGTGTCGAGCACCCGGGCCGCCTGCCGGTCGACCTGCTGGCGCTCCGCCCACGCGGTGACGCGCGGGCGCCGGACGATCGCTCCCTCGGCGAGCATCGGCGCCAGCACGTGGCGCAGCACGTCCAGCGTCTCGCGGGCGGACAGGTCGACCGGTGTCGCGCTCATGCGTTCCTCTCGGGCGGGGTCTCGGGGTCTCGGGCGGGCCGGGTGGGCCCGGCGCGCGAGCGGCCGGTCGCCCCGCCGCCGGGTGCGGTGGCGGGGCGACCGGCCGGTGGGGTCAGCGTGCCGACGTGCCCGGCACGGTGCCGGTGGTGTCGTCGGCCCGGTCGCGTCGCTGCGGCCACAGGGCCACGGCGAGGCCGGCGATGGCGCTGACCAGGTGCAGGCCGTTGTCGGCGCCGTTGATGTTGAGGATGTTCAGGTCCGGGTTGTTCTGCACGATCAGCCCGTACACGAACGTCGCGCCGTACCCGATGGCCAGGATCCAGCCGTAGGTGCGCGCCCCGCCCGAGGTGCGCCACAGCAGCACGCCCAGCAGGCCGATGAGGATGTGGACGACGTTGTGCAGCGGGTTGATCGCGAAACCGAGCAGGGTCTGGGAGTGGTCGTGCTCGGTCCACCCGTCGAACCCGGTGACGGCGAAGCCCACGAGCCCGACGAGCAGGTAGACGGCGCCGATGATCAGGGCGAGCCACTGGTGCACGCCACGGTGGGTGCGCGCCCCGGGCGCGCGGTCGGCTGCGTAGGAAGCAGACATGTCGGTCACTCCTTGTGAAGGGCGTCCTTGATGGCGCCGGTGGCCTTCTCCATCGTGTTGGGCTTGTCGGTGGTGCCGTGCATGCGGGGGTCCGGCCGGGTGGGGGGCGGCATCGGGACGCCGCGCGGCGGCTCGGCGACGTACTCGAACTCGCCCTTGCCGTCCGGCGTCGGTCCGCTCGCCCAGCTGCCCTCGCCGGCGTGGGCCCCGTCCGAGAAGTTGATGTACTGGTACGACACCTCTCGCACCTCCTTGGACTGCGGGAAGGTGCTGGGCACCGGGAACGCCTCGAGCCCCTCCTCCTGCAGCTCGTTGGCGGCGGCGATCCACTGGTTCTGGTGCATGGTGTCCCGGGCCAGCAGGAACGACAGGAGGTCCTTGACGCCCTTGTCGTCGGTCATGTGGTACAGCCGCGCGACCTGCAGGCGACCCTGCATCTCCGCGTTCGCGTTCGCCGTGAAGTCGGCGAGCATGTTGCCGCTCGCCGTCACGTAGCCCGCCGTCCACGGGTTGCCGTTCGAGTCCACCGGGCGTGCACCTGCGCCCGCCACGATCGCGTGCTGCGGGTCCGTGCCGCCGACGATCGCCGCGACCGCCGGGTCGTCCTGGGCCGCGCCCTCGACGACCCCGACGGGAGCGTCCTCGAGCAGCTGCGCGATCATCGTCGCCAGCATCTCGACGTGCCCCATCTCCTCGGCACCGATGCCGTAGAGGAGATCCCGGTACTTGCCGGGGATGTGGGCGTTCCAGGACTGGAACCCGTACTGCATGGCGACGGTGATCTCGCCGTACTGGCCGCCCAGGACCTCCTGCAGCTTCCGGGCGAAGACGGCATCCGGCTTGTCAGGCTTGGCCTTGAACTGCAGCTCTTGACGGTGGAAGAACATAGAAGAACGTCCCCTCGGTGAGTGCGCGATGGTCTGCACGAGGCGCGCTGCTCGACCTCGATGTCACACCACCGTCCCGGGGCGACCATCCGCTCGCACCTCAGGGCCGTGCGGAGCTCCCGCTCGCGAGCCGGCGGGCCCACGCCTCACGTCGGGCATCGCCGGCGGCCGTGTCCTGGCACGACGTCCCGGCACGACGTCCCGGCACGAGCCCACGAACCGCCGCCGTGGGGGTATGTGGGGGCATGACGAAGGCCCGCACGGTGGGGTGCGGGCCTGCGGGTGCGGGTGGGGTGCTGGGGGGGTTCGTGTTTGGGTGTGGGTGCGCCGAAGGCCCGCACCACATGGTGCGGGCCTTCGGGTAATGGGTGTCCGGCGGCGTCCTACTCTCCCACCCCGTCTCCAGGGCAGTACCATCGGCGCTGAAGGGCTTTGCTTCCG
>NZ_LWGM01000208.1 GCF_001750215.1 Isoptericola variabilis
GCCCACGACGACCGGGGTCGTCGTGGGCCGCTGCGCCGGGGCGGCGTCGGCCGCGTGCGGGGCGCCGTCCTGCTCCGCGAGGCGCGGCGCGGCGGGCGCAGCCTTCGGCAGGGCGTACGGCACGGCGGGGGTGCCGAGGACGGGGCTGAGCGGGGCGGGCCCGGAGAACGTGATGCCGCCGACCGTCACGGTGTCCGGCGAGTCCACGGGGTCGGCGTGCCGCCCGCGCACCGCGCCGAAGGCGTCCGGCTGGCGAGTGACGGCGACCGGTGCCGAGATGGTCCCGAGGGCCGCGGCCGGCCGGTAGGTCGAGACGGTCGCCTGCGCGGCGGCGGCCCGGGCCTCGGCCTCCCGGCGCTCGCGCCGGGTCATGAGGGGAGGTCGCGGCGTCGTCTGGGGCGCTGCTTCCACGACACCTCCGAGTAGCGGCCGGACGGAGGCGCGCGCGCACCCGCCCAGAGGGGCTTGTACCTACGGTTCGCACGAGGGCCGCGGCAGGCGGTCTCGTCGTGAGACGGTGCCCGGTCCGGGTCGTGCAGGACGTCCGGATCGCCTGGGGCGACCGTTCGTCCCGGGAACCATATCGGCGCGCCCGCCCCCCGCCAAGCCCCTGTGTGAACGGAGTGTGACGGCCCGGCGCGGCGCCCCGGCATGTCGCCCCGTCACCCGCCGGTTGGTGACGGAGGTCACACCCGCGACGCACCCCCGGGGCCGGACCCTCAGGCGCGCGGCGTCCTGCGCTGCATGGCGTCGCGGACCTCGCCCACCAGCTCCTCCAGGATGTCCTCGAGGAAGACGACGCCGGCCACGCCCTCGGGCCCCTCGACGCGCGCGAGGTGCGCGCCGGAGCGCTGCATGGCGCGCAGCGCCTCCTCGACCTCGTCCCCGGGGCGCACGGACGCGAGCGCCCGCACGCGCCAGGCGGGCACGGGCTCGTGCCGGTCGCCGTCCGTCGCGTAGAGCACGTCCTTGAGGTGCAGGTAGCCCACCATCACGCCGTCGGACGTCACCGGGAACCGCGAGTACCCGGTGCGCGACACGAGGTGCTCGACGGCGTCCGGCGTCACGCCGTCCGTCACCGTGACGAGCCCGCCCGCGGGCACCATGACGTCGCCGGCCGTGCGGGCCGAGAACTCGATGGCCGAGCCGAGCAGGCCCTGCTCGTCGCGCAGCAGGCCCTCGGCCTGGGAGTGCTCGACGATCGACTGCACCTCCTCGGCGGTGAACGCCGAGGCGACCTCGTCCTTGGGCTCGATGCCCGCGAGGCGCACCGCGTGGTTGGCGACCCAGTTCAGCGCCACGATCACCGGGCGCAGGACGCGCCCCAGCAGCACGAGCGGCGGCCCGAACCACATCACCGCGGTGTCCGGCCCGGCCACGGCGAGGTTCTTCGGCACCATCTCGCCGAGCACCACGTGGAGATAGACCACCACGAGCAGCGCGACGAGGAAGGCGGCCGGGTGCACGAGCTCCTCGGGCACCCCGAGCGTGTGGAACGGCCCCTCCAGCAGGTGGGCGACGGCCGGCTCGGCCACGATGCCCAGGCCCGTGGAGCACACGGTGACGCCGAGCTGGGCGCACGCGAGCATGAGCGACACGTGCTCCATCGCCCACAGCACGGTGCGGGCGCGGCGATCGCCGGCCTCCGCGCGCGGCTCGATCGACGAGCGGCGCGCCGACAGGACGGCGAACTCCGCGCCGACGAAGAAGGCGTTGCCGACGAGCAGCAGCACGGCGACCCAGATGGCGGTGACGGTGCTCATCGGCGCCCCTCCCCGCGGACGGCGTCGCCCGCGGCGGCGCCGTCGAGGCCCGCCGGGAGCGCGCGCACCCGCACGCGCTCGGCACGGCGGCCCACCATGGCCTCGACGCGCAGCAGCACGCGGTGGCCGGGCTGCGACACCTCGACCTCGTCGCCCGCCTCGGGCAGGCGGCCCAGACGGGCCATGACGAGCCCGCCGAGCGTCTCGTACGCCGGGTCCTCCGGCACGACGATCCGCGTGGTCTCCTCGAGCTCGTCCGGGCGCATGACGCCCGGCACCACCCACGAGCCGTCGGCGGCGCGCACGGCGCCGGCCCGGCGCGGGTCGTGCTCGTCGGCGACGTCCCCGACGAGCTCCTCGACGACGTCCTCGAGCGTGACGATGCCGGAGGTGCCGCCGTACTCGTCGACGACCACGGCCATCTGCAGCCCGAACGAGCGCAGCTCGACCAGCAGCGGCCCGAGCCGGACGGTCTCCGGCACGCGGGGGGCGTCGACCATCAGCGCTGCGACGGGGACCTCGCCCCGCCGCTCGTGCGGCACGCCGACGGCGCGGCGCAGGTGCACGATGCCGACGACGTCGTCACGGTCCTCGCCGATCACGGGGAACCGCGAGTGCCCGGTGCGGCGCGACAGGGCGATGACGTCCTCGGCGGTGTCGTCGCGCCCGGCCACGGCCATGCGCAGGCGGTCGGTCATGACGTCGCGCGCGGACAGCTCGTCGAGCTCGATGGAGTTGGTCAGCAGCGTGGCCACGGACTGCTCGAGCGTGCCCTCCTCGGCGGAGCGCTTGACGAGGCTCAGCAGCTCCTGCGCCGACCGCCCGCCGGACAGCTCCTCCCGGGGCTCGACGCCGACGCGGCGCAGCAGCGCGTTGGCGGACCCGTTGAGCAGCACCACGAGCGGCCGGAACATCTTGGTGAACCCGCGCTGCAGCGGCACGACCAGGGTGGCCGTGCCGACCGGCGCGCTGAGCGCGAAGTTCTTCGGGATCAGCTCGCCGAACACCATCGAGAAGACGTTGACGGCCACCAGCGCCAGCACCCCGGCCAGCACGGTGGCCACGCCCTGGGCGAGCGGCGTGGCCTGCAGCCCGGCGGAGAAGAGGCTCAGCAGCGCGGGCTGGGCCGTGTAGCCGAGCAGGATGGTGGTCAGGGTGATGCCCACCTGGGCCGAGCTCAGCTCGGTGGACAGGTGCTTGAGCCCGGCCCGGACGGAGCGCGCCCGCCAGCCGGTGCGAGGACTGTCGCCCTCCGCGTCGTCGCCGTCCCCCAGGACGGCGGGGTCGAGGGTCACGAGCGAGAACTCGCTCGCGACGAAGACGGCGGTGCCGGCGGTGAGCAGGACGCCGACCGCGACCATCAGCCAGTCGCCTAGCACGCGCCACCTCCCGGCCCGCGCGTCGCCGGGAAGCGCGCGCCGCCGTCGGCGCCGTGGGGGCCAGGGCCGTGGGGGCCGGGGCCGTCGGGGCCGTCGGGGCCGGGGCGCTGGGTCTCTGCGCCGCGGGGGGCGGGATGTCGGCTCTCGTCCATCGTGGCAACGATCGTAGCGACGACGTGGAGACCTCGCGCAGGAGGCGGTCGCGACGCGGCGGACGGCGTGCACGACCTGCGCGGGACACGCCCGGCGTCCAGGGCACGTCCAGCGTCCTGTGACACATTGGTGCCATGGCACCTGCGTCCTTCCCGAGCCCCGGCGCGGCCGGCGCCGGCACCACCGCCGCAGTCCCCTCGCAGAGCGCGACCGTGCTGGTCGTCGAGGACGAGATGGCGATCGCCACGGCCGTCGCCCAGCGCCTGTCCGCCGAGGGCTGGCGCGTCGAGGTGGCGCGCGACGGCCTCGCCGCCGTCGACGCCGCCGCCCGGCTGCGCCCCGACCTCATCGTGCTCGACGTCATGCTCCCGGGCATCGACGGCCTCGAGGTCACCCGCCGCATCCAGGCCGAGCAGCCCGTGCCGATCCTCATGCTCACCGCGCGCGACGACGAGACGGACATGCTGGTGGGCCTCGGCGTCGGCGCCGACGACTACATGACCAAGCCGTTCTCGATGCGCGAGCTGGTCGCCCGCGCCAAGGCGCTGCTGCGGCGCGTCGAGCGGGCGCAGCAGGCCGCGGCGACCACGCCGTCGGACCCGCCGATCGCCATGGGCGACGTCACCATCGACAAGGCGCAGCGCCGGGTGCACCGGGCGGGCGAGGAGGTGCACCTGACGCCGACGGAGTTCGAGCTGCTGGTGATGCTCGCCAGCTCCCCCAAGACGGTGCTGACCCGCGAGCGGCTGCTGGCCGAGGTGTGGGACTGGGCCGACGCGAGCGGCACCCGCACCGTCGACTCGCACATCAAGGCGCTGCGCCGCAAGCTCGGCCCGGACCTGATCCGCACCGTGCACGGCGTCGGCTACGCGTTCGAGCCCCCGCAGGCCTGAGGCGTGACCGACCCCGCTCCCCCGCCCGCCCGCCACCCCGCGGAGCGCAAGCACCACCGCCGCATCCCCGACGTGCGCCCGCTCGACCCGCTGCGCTCGATCAAGATCAAGCTGGGCGTGCTCGTGGTCGCCGCCGTGACCTTCGCCGCCGCGATGACCTGGCTGGGCCTGCGGGTCCAGCTCGGCCCGAGCCGGACCTTCCCGCTCGTCATCGTGCTGTCGCTCGTGCTGACGCAGGTGCTCGCGCGCGGGATGACGTCGCCGCTGCGCGAGATGACGGCGGCCGCCCAGGCCATGGCCGCCGGGGACTACTCCCAGCGCGTGCGCGCCACCAGCCGCGACGAGGTCGGCCAGCTCGCCGCGACGTTCAACCAGATGGCCGAGGACCTCGCGTCGTCCGACCGCACGCGCCGGGACCTGATCGCGAACGTCTCGCACGAGCTGCGCACGCCCGTGGCGGCGCTGCAGGCACAGCTGGAGAACCTCGTCGACGGCGTGGCCGAGCCGACGCCCGCGACGCTCGAGCTCGCGCTGGACCAGACGGAGCGCCTCACGCGCCTGGTCACCTACCTGCTCGACCTGTCCCGGGTGGAGGCCGGCGCCTCCGCGCTGACCATCAGCCGCGTCCCGGTCGGTGACTTCCTCGAGGACACCGCCGAGGCGCTGTCCATGGTCGACGCCGCGAAGAACCTGCGCTACGTCGTCGACGTCACGCCGCCCGACCTCGCGCTCGAGGCCGACGCCGAGCGCCTGCGGCAGATCGTCACCAACCTGCTGCAGAACGCCATCCGGCACTCACCGCACGGCGGCGAGGTGCGACTGGACGCCTACCCCGACGGCGACGACGTCGTGATCGAGGTGTCCGACCAGGGCCCGGGCATCGCCCCCGAGGACCGCGAGCGGATCTTCGAGCGGTTCGCGCGCGGCTCGACCGCGTCGCACGCCCAGCCGGGCCTGGGCGTGCCGACGGCGAGCGGCGGCACCGGCATCGGCCTGGCCATCGTGCGCTGGGCGGTGGACCTGCACGGCGGCACCGTCGGCGTCGCCGACTCCCCCGCCGGCCAGGGCGCGACCCTGCGCCTGCGGCT
>NZ_LWGM01000021.1 GCF_001750215.1 Isoptericola variabilis
GGTGCGACGCTCCTTCTGCACGCGCCGCTCCAGCGGCGTCACCGACACCTCCGGGCGCAGCACGATCGCGGCGTCCTGCGGGCGCAGCACGAACGTGGCGTCGGCCCGCATCGCGTCGGTGAGCGTCGCCTCGGCCACCAGCTCGCCGGCGAACGGCTCGGCCGCCGACAGCAGGCCGCCGCGGGCGAGCACCGTCACGCGCGAGCCGAGGTCGGCGTAGGCGGTGGCCATCTCCGCACCCACGACGCCACCGCCGACCACCACGAGCGACTCGGGCACGGTGGCGGCGGCGGTGGCCTCGCGGCTGGCCCAGGGCGCCGCCTCGGCGAGGCCGGGCACGTCGGGCAGCACCGGCACGCTGCCGGTGGCGACGACGACGGCGTGCCACGCCCGCAGGCGCCGCGGTGCGCGGGCGCCGGCGTCGGGCCCGGCAGACCCGGCAAACCCGTCCGCGCCGTCCGCACCGTCGTCGCGGTCGTCGCGGTCGTCGCCGAGCAGCTCGTCGACGTCGGGGTCCACGGGCGTCACCTCGACGAGCCGCTCCCCCGCGAGCCGGGCGTGGCCGCGCACCAGCGTGATCCCGGCGGACTTCAGCCAGGACTCCTGCCCGGCGTCGTCCCACCCGCTGGTGGCCTCGTCGCGCCAGCGCAGCACCGCCTCGACGTCGAGCGGGCCGTCGCCCAGCGGGCCGGCCCCGCCGACGCCCGGCGCTGCCGCGGCTGCGGCGCGGGCGGCGCCGGGACGCAGCAGCGCCTTGGAGGGCATGCAGGCCCAGTACGAGCACTCGCCGCCCACCAGCTCGGCCTCGACCAGCGCCACCGACAGCCCGGTGCGCCCGGCCCGGTCGGCGGCGTTCTCGCCGACCGGGCCGCCGCCGATCACGACGACGTCGTACGCCTCCTCGGCCGGACCGGCCGTCGCCCCGGTGGTTGCCTCGGTGATTGCCTCGGTCTCGTTCCCCGTCATGCGGACATGGTCGCCCGCCCGCACCGGACGCGCGCGGGCGGGCGACCGCTCCGCGACGATCAGTGGCTCGTCGTGGCCCGCTCCGCCCCGGCGCCGGTGAGCGAGCGCACCTCCATCTCGGCGAACTTCTCCGGGTGCGGCGGCTCCTTGCTGACCAGGGTGCCGACGACGCCGAGCAGGAAGCCCAGCGGGATCGACACCAGCCCGGGGTTGGTCAGCGGGAACCAGTCGAAGTCCGCGTTCGGCAGCATCGCGGTCTCGGTGCCGGAGACCACCGGCGAGAACACGATGAGCACGATGCACGAGGCCAGGCCGCCGTAGATGCTCCACAGCGCCCCTGCGGTGTTGAACCGCTTCCAGAACAGCGAGTAGACGATCGTCGGCAGGTTGGCCGACGCCGCGACCGCGAAGGCCAGCGCCACGAGGAACGCGACGTTCTGCTTCTGGGCGAGCACGCCGCCGCCGATCGCGACGAGCCCGATGACCACCACGGTCCAGCGGGCGACACGGACCTCCGCGTCGGGGTTGACGCGGCCCTTCTTGAGCACGTTGGCGTAGATGTCGTGCGAGAAGCTCGCCGCGGCGGTGATCGTCAGGCCGGCGACGACGGCAAGGATCGTCGCGAACGCGACCGCCGCGATGATGCCGAGCAGGATCTCGCCGCCGAGCGCGAACGCCAGCAGCGGCGCGGCCGAGTTGACCCCGCCCGGGGCGGAGCTGATCGTCTCCGGCCCCACGAGCGCCCCCGCCCCGTACCCCAGCACGAGCGTGAACAGGTAGAAGATGCCGATCAGCCAGATCGCCCAGACCACCGAGCGGCGGGCCTCCCTGGCCGTGGGCACCGTGTAGAACCGCATGAGCACGTGCGGCAGACCCGCCGTGCCGAGCACCAGGGCCAGGGCCAGCGACAGGAAGCTCAGCTTGGACAGGCCGGTGGCGCCGTACTGGCGGCCCGGCTCGAGCAGCGTCTCGCCGCCCTCGCCGGCGGCGTCGACGGCGCCCTGCAGCAGCCCGGACAGGTTGAAGCCGAACTTCGCCAGCACCCACACCGTCATGACGGCGGCACCGGCGATGAGCAGCACCGCCTTGATGATCTGCACCCAGGTGGTGCCCTTCATGCCGCCGATGAGCACGTAGAGGATCATCAGCACGCCGACGACGGCGATGACCGCGCTGATGCCGGCGGCGGAGTCCACCCCGAGCAGCAGGGCCACGAGGCCGCCCGCGCCGGCCATCTGGGCCAGCAGGTAGAAGAAGACGACCAGCAGCGTCGCCAGCGCGGCGGCCATGCGCACGGGGCGCTCGCGCAGCCGGAAGGACAGCACGTCCGCCATGGTGAACTTGCCGGTGTTGCGCAACAGCTCCGCGACCAGGAGCAGGGCCACGAGCCACGCGACGAGGAAACCGATCGAGTACAGGAACCCGTCGTAGCCGTTGATCGCGATGGCGCCGCAGATGCCCAGGAACGAGGCGGCCGAGAGGTAGTCGCCCGCGATGGCGGTGCCGTTCTGCGGGCCGGTGAACGACCGCCCGCCGGCGTAGAAGTCGGCGGCGGACTTGTTCTGCCGCGACGCGCGCAGCACGACGAACAGCGTCACCGCCACGAACGCGGCGAAGATGCCGAGGTTCACGGCCGGGTTGCCGACGTCGGTGCCGGCCGCGGCCTGCACGACGACGTCGGGGGTCCCGGCGAGGACGCCGGGCAGGGTGGTGGCGAGCGCGCTCACAGGTCGTCCCCCTCGATCTCGCGGCGCAGGGCGTCGGCCTGCGTGTCGAAGCGCTGGTTGGCCCAGCGCGCGTAGAGCATCGTGATGACGAAGGTCGAGACGAACTGCCCGAGCCCGAACAGCAGCCCGACCGTGATCGCGCTGCCGCCGAGGCGGATGCTCATGAAGTCGTGGGCGTAGCTCGCGAGCAGGACGTACACGAAGTACCAGACGAGGAACAGCGCGGTCAGCGGGAAGACGAAGCTGCGGAACCGGCGGCGCAGGTCCTGGAACTCCGGTGATCGCTCGACGCGCTGGTACTCCGTCTCCCCGGCGGAGCGCGCCGGTTCGGCAAGGTCGGCCATGATGCCTCCGTTGGCATTGCGGTCGGCGGGCGCCGCACGCATCGTTGCGCGCGGCGACCACCGAGGCGGTCGCGCACACCCTGCCCGCCCTGCCGGGGTGACGCAAGCCACAGCGGGCGCGCGTCGCGACCCGCGTCGCGATCCGGCCGCGGCGTCAGCGGCGCACGTACTCCAGGTCCGTCACGGAGCGCCCGGCCGCCAGGCCCTTGCGCTCGAAGCTGGTGAGCACACGCCCCTCGAAGCGCGGCGCGCGGGCGTCGGCGCCGTGGGCGTTGCGGAAGTCGTCGCGGGCCTCGAGCACCTCGAGCATCTGCTCGCCGTACTCCGCCCAGTCCGTCGCGAGGCGCCACACGCCGCCCGGGCGCAGCACGCGGGCCGCGAGCCCGGCGAAGTCCGCGGTGACGAGCCGCCGCTTGTGGTGACGCGACTTGGGCCACGGGTCCGGGAAGAAGATCCACAGCTCGTCCAGCGACCCGGGGGCCAGCGCCGTGGCGAGCAGCTCCGTGGCGTTGACCTGCAGCAGGCGCAGGTTGTCCAGGCCCTGGCCGTCGCGCTGCTTCTCGGCCCGGACGATCGTCTGCGCCAGCCCGGGCGTGTAGACCTCGACCGCGACGTGGTCGCGCTCGGGGTGCTGCGCAGCGGCGGCGACCACGTTCTCCCCCAGGCCCGACCCGATCTCCAGCACGAGCGGCGCCCGGCGGCCGAAGACGGCCTCGGCGTCGAACCGCCAGCCCGGGTCGACCGACGTGCGCGCGGCGGCCCGCGGCGCCTCGACGAGGTAGCGGCCGCGCTTGTCGTCCCACGCGCGCTGCTGGCTCGTGGTCAGGCGCGCGCTGCGGCGCACGAAGCTCACGGGCTGCTTGCGGAAGCGGTGCACCTCCGCGGCGGCGTCCGACGACGGCGAGGCACCTGTCGGCGCGTCGGGGTCCGGCGCGGTGGTGGGGGTCAGCGAGGTCGGCTCGGGCACCGCACCAGGGTACGAGGCCGCCGGGCCGGGGCCGGGCCACCGCGGCCCCTCGACAGCCGGGCCACGCAGCCGGGCGCACGGCAGCCGGGCCACGCAGCCGGCCGGCGGGGCCCGGACGCGACGAAGCCCCCGCCGGCGGCGAGGGCTTCGTGAGGGTGCGCCATCAGGGACTCGAACCCCGAACCCGCTGATTAAGAGTCAGCTGCTCTGCCAATTGAGCTAATGGCGCGCGGCGAACAGGCTATCAGGGCGTCCCGACGGCGACCCGCTCGCGGATCGAGGCACCCACCGCCGGTGAGTGCCTCGCTGGTGCGCCATCAGGGACTCGAACCCCGAACCCGCTGATTAAGAGTCAGCTGCTCTGCCAATTGAGCTAATGGCGCGTAACGGGGAGAAACGTTACCAGGTCGCGGCGGTGCCCACGTACCCCGCGGGGCGTGACCTGCGCGACACGGACCCCACGTCGCCGCAGGTCGCACCGCCGCGCCACGATGGGCTCGGTCACGCCGGGACGGGCTCAGAGGTACAGGCCGGTGGCGCCGGCCTCCGCCTCCTTCTCGCTCACGCCGTGCACGTCGCGCTCGCGCAGCAGCACGTAGTCGGTGCCGCCCAGCTCCACCTCGGCGCGCTCCTCGGGGTCGAACAGGACGCGGTCGCCCACGGCCACCTGGCGCACGTGCTCGCCCTTGGCCACGACCACGGCCCACGCCAGGCGCTTGGGCCCCTTCGCCGTGGCGGGGATGACGAGGCCCGCCGACGTCTGCCGCTCGGCGGCGTCCACCTCGGGCTGCACGAGCAGCCGGTCGAACAGCATGCGGACGGGGACGGTCGCCGGGGCGGTCGAGGTGCGGGGTGCTGCGGTGCTCACAGGACCACGGTAGTCGGCCCGGGCCGCGGATAGGCTCGGAGGGCTGCCCGCCCCCTCGCACCCCCAGGAGCGCCCGTGACCCGCCTCGCCCCCGGCGACGCCGCACCCGACCTCACCCTGCCCGCCACCGGCGCCGCCGACGGGACGTTCTCCCTGGCGAAGGCCCTGGCCGAGCCGGGACGCAAGGGTGTGGTCGTCTACTTCTACCCGGCGGCGATGACGCCCGGCTGCACCACCGAGGCGTGCGACTTCCGCGACTCGCTCGCGTCGCTGCAGGGCGCCGGCTACGCCGTCGTCGGCGTCTCCCCCGACCCCGTCGAGAAGCTCGAGAAGTTCGCCGAGCGCGACGCGCTGACCTTCCCGCTGGCGTCCGACCCCGACCACGCCGTCCTGGACGCGTACGGCGCGTGGGGCGTGCGCAAGCTCTACGGCAAGGACGTCACGGGCGTCATCCGCTCGACCGTCGTGGTCGCGCCGGACGGGACCGTCGCCGTCGCGCAGTACAACGTCAAGGCGACGGGCCACGTCGCCCGCCTGCGCAAGACGCTCGGCGTCGACGCCTGAGACCCGTCCCGGCGTGCTGCGCGCCCGGACGATCAGGCTGGTGCCGGAGGCGGGACTTGAACCCGCACGCCGTGAGGCACGGCATCCTAAGTGCCGCGTGTCTGCCTGTTCCACCACTCCGGCTGGCGGGCGTCAGTCTATCGACGCGTACCGCGACGTCGGCCGCTACGTCCCACGGTTGTAGCGACCGCGGCTGGCGCCGGCGAAGTTAGGCGTCTGGCTGTGGCAGTTCGGGCAGAGGAACCGGAGGTTATCGGCGAGGTTGTTGTGGTAGTCGCCGTCGATGTGGTCCACGTGGAGGACCAAGGGACTTCCCAGCCACGAGCCGTCGCACCCGCACAGCGCGCACTCGTGCAGGCGCCCGATCTCCTGCAGCGCCCTTCTGAGCTGGCTCGGCTTGGCACGTCGGCTACCGAGCGGCAGACGCACCAGGATCTCCTTGGGCGCTCGTCGGTTGACGCGACCGAGACCGCCCTGGTTCCTGATGAAGTGGCTCGTGTCGACGCCCATGGACTTCAACGTCCGGCTGATGTGCGCGTGCGTGCCGCCCGCTTGGTTGAGGCCGAGATAGCGGAGCACGCCGGCGACCGAGGTGGAGCGCTCGGCGGCTTCCTCCAGGACCTCGCGGGTGTACTTCCGTGATGGCGGCACGTCCGGACGCTACGGCGGCCCACCGACACGGCCGTGCCTCCGATCCCCCGCGCGCGCGGGCCGCCGTCGGCATACCGTGAGGTGCACGGGCCGACCGGCCCGAGGCGTGAAGACGTCGCGTCGCCCGTCGGAGTCCCGAGGAGTCCGCCGTGCTGGACACCGCATCACCGACCCTCGCTCCCCCGCAGCCACGGCGAAGCCTCGGCCGTGCTGTCGTCAGCTGGGCGACCTCCACCGACCACAAGACGATCGGGCGGATGTACCTGGTCGCCTCGTTCGCGTTCTTCATGTTCGGCGGGCTGCTGGCACTGCTGATCCGCGCCGAGCTCTTCTCGCCGGGCATCCAGATCGTGCAGACCCGTGAGCAGTACAACCAGCTGTTCACCATGCACGGCACGATCATGATGCTGCTGTTCGCGACACCGCTGTTCGCCGGCTTCGCCAACGTGATCATGCCGCTGCAGATCGGCGCGCCCGACGTCGCCTTTCCGCGGCTCAACATGCTGTCGTTCTGGCTGTTCCTCTTCGGCGGGCTGATCACCGTCAGCGGCTACCTGACCGGCCAGGGCGCGGCCTCCTTCGGCTGGACGGCGTACACGCCGCTGTCGGAGACGACGTTCAGTCCGGAGACCGGCGGCGACCTGTGGGTGTTCGGCCTGGCCATGGCCGGCTTCGGCACCATCCTCGGCGCCGTCAACTTCATCACCACGATCATCACCATGCGCATGCCCGGCATGACGATGTTCCGGATGCCGATCTTCACCTGGAACACCCTCATCACCAGCCTCCTGGTGCTCATGGCGTTCCCCGTGCTCGCCGCGGCCCTCTTCGCCCTCGGCGCGGACCGCACATCGGGCGCCCAGGTCTACACCTCGAGCGGCGGCGGCCCGATCCTGTGGCAGCACCTGTTCTGGTTCTTCGGCCACCCCGAGGTCTACGTCATCGCGCTGCCGTTCTTCGGCATCATCACCGAGATCATCCCCGTCTTCAGCCGCAAGCCGTTGTTCGGCTACCGCGGCATGGTCTACGCCACCATCGCGATCTCGGCCCTGTCGATGACCGTGTGGGCGCACCACATGTACACGACCGGCGCGGTGCTGCTGCCGTTCTTCGCCGTGACGACGATGCTCATCGCGGTACCCACGGGCGTGAAGTTCTTCAACTGGATCGGCACCATGTGGCGCGGGAAGGTGACGTTCGAGACGCCCATGCTGTGGAGCATCGGCTTCCTGGTGACCTTCCTGCTGGGCGGCCTGACGGGCATCATCCTGGCCAGCCCGGCCCTCGACTTCCACGTCCACGACTCCTACTTCGTGGTGGCGCACTTCCACTACGTGGTGTTCGGCACCGTGGTGTTCGCGATGTTCGCGGGCTTCTACTTCTGGTGGCCCAAGCTCGTCGGCAGCCGGCTCGACGAGCGCCTGGGCAAGATCCAGTTCTGGATGCTGTTCATCGGCTTCCACACCACGTTCCTCGTCCAGCACTGGCTGGGCGTCGAGGGCATGCCGCGCCGCTACGCCGACTACATGCCGAACGACGGGTTCACCTGGGAGCACCAGATCTCCACGGTCGGCGCCTTCCTCACCGGGGCGTCCACCCTGCCCTTCCTCTGGAACGTCTACGTCTCCTGGCGCCGCGCGCCGCGCGAGCAGGTCGACGACCCGTGGGGGTTCGGCCGCTCCCTGGAGTGGGCGACGTCGAGCCCGCCGCCGCGGCACAACTTCGTGACGCTGCCCCGGGTGCGGTCCGAGTCGCCGGCGTTCGACCTGCACCACCCCCAGGTGGTGGCCATGGAGGAGCACGAGGACGACCAGAGCGGGCTCGACCTCGTGTACGGCGAGGCCAACCGGCGCGGCCAGCAGGAGCAGGCCCGCGAGCGCCAGCGGCGGTCGGGCAAGCAGCCCGGCGAGGACTCCACGACCATGCGGATCGTCGAGCCGGACGAGGACCGCTGACGGTCGACGCCGGCCCCGCCGCACGCTGCGGCACGCACGACGACGGGCCCCGCACCTCGAGGTGCGGGGCCCGTCGTCGACACGTGGGGCTCCGGGCGGTGCACCCGGCGGCGCGGCCGTCAGGCCTGCGGCGCGTCCCCGTGCTCGTGCGGCGTGCCGTCGCTCTGCGCGGCGATCGCCTGGCGCACCTCGTCCATGTCGAGGTTCTTCACGGCGTCGACCACCTGCTGCAGGGCGGGCCCGGGCAGCGCGCCGGCCTCGTTGAAGACGAGCACGCCCTCGCGGAAGGCCATGAGCGTCGGGATGGCGGTGATGCCGGCCGCCGCGGCGATCCGCTGGTGCGCCTCGGTGTCCAGCTTGGCGTGGACCACCTCGGGGTTCGACTCGGACGACTTCTCGTAGATCGGCGCGAACATCTTGCACGGGCCGCACCAGTCGGCCCAGAAGTCGACCAGCACGATGTCGTTCTCGGTGACGGTCTTCTCGAAGGTGTCGTCGGTCAGCTCCACCGTGGCCATGAGCCAGTCCTCTCGTCGGGTTCCCTTGGCACAGCGCCCCGGCGTGCCGGGGTATTCCCGGTGGCAGGTCGCCCGGAGCAACCTACCGAGCGGACGCCCCGGTCGCATGACCCGGGCTCCGCGGGGCGGATCTGGTAGCAATGTCCCGTGACCGACACCGCCGAGCTCCCCGACCCGCCCGACGACTGGCGCCCCGACAACCCCCGCCCGGCGGGCTGGCTGACGCCGGAGGACCTCGCCGTCGTGCGGGCGCAGCTGCCGCTGGTCTACGTGGACGCCGTGCCCGTGCGCGTGGACGAGTCCGGCGACGTGGTCGCCGTCGGCCTGCTGCTGCGGATGGGCCCGCGCGGCCTGACGCGGTCGCTGGTCTCGGGCCGCGTGCTGTACCACGAGCGCATCCGCGACGCCCTGCTGCGGCACATCGAGAAGGACCTCGGCCCCGTCGCCCTGCCGCAGGTCCCGGCCTCGCCGCAGCCCTTCACGGTGGCCGAGTACTTCCCCACCCCGGGCATCACGCCGTTCCACGACCCGCGCCAGCACGCGGTCTCGATGGCGTACGTCGTCCCGGTGGGCGGCGACTGCCGCCCGCAGCAGGACGCGCTCGACCTCGCGTGGCTCACGCCGGAGGAGGCGTGCAGCGACGTGGTGCAGGCCGAGTTCCAGGGCGGCCGCGGCGTGCTGGTCAAGCAGGCGATGGCCTGGGTGGGCCGGCTGGCCTGACCGGGCCGGGGCGGCTCTCGACGCGGCGCCTCAGCCCAGGCTGAGCACCGGCCAGTCGGCCAGGTCGGCGCGCATGCGCCGGTCGTGCGTGGCGACGACGACTGCCGCCGCCGTGCGCGCCAGCGCCCGGGTGAGCTCGTCGACCAGGTCGATGCTCAGGTGGTTGGTCGGCTCGTCGAGGATCAGCAGGTGCGGCGCGGCCACCAGCGTGCGGGCCAGCTCGAACCGCCGCCGCTGCCCCGCCGACAGCTCGGACAGCGGGCGGTCGAGGTCGTCCTCGGGCAGCAGGCCCAGGGCGGCCACGGGCACCACGTACGCGGGGTCGAGCTGCCCGCGCGAGAGCAGCGCCAGCGCCTCGTTGGCGGCGGCGTCGAACCCGGTGAGCGTCGCCGGGTCGTCGAGCCCGCGCCCCACGATCGGCCCGTTCTCCTGGCCGACGACGCCGACCCGCACGCCGTCGACGGCGGTGCGCGTGCCGCGGTCCAGCGGCAGCCGCCCGGCGAGCGCGGCCAGCAGCGTGGACTTGCCCGTGCCGTTCGGCCCGACGACGAGCAGGCGGCCGGACGGCGGGACCGCGACGCGGGTGCCCGGCAGGTCGAGGCGCACGGCGCCGTCGGGCGCCACGACGCGCGGGTTGCGCAGCTCGACGAGCGGCTCGGCCGGGTTCCAGCCCGGCGACATCGCCGGCAGGTCGGGGAACGCCAGCTCCTTCGGCGGCGTCGGCACCTCGACCGCCTCGGCCTCGAGCCGCTCGATGAGCCGGTCGGCGGCCTTGACGTGGATGCGGGCGCGCGTGCCGCGCCGGTGCTTCTGGGAGCCCTTGGGCGGGCGCCACTCGTCCGACAGCCCCTCGTAGGAGGCGTCGAGCCGCTCGGCCAGCAGCGCCGCGCGCTTGCGCTCGGCCCGGTAGCGCTGGCGCCAGCGGTGCAGCGCCTGGGACTTGGCAAACCGGTAGGACAGGTAGCCGGGCTGCCCGTACAGCACGGGGCGGCCGTCCATCGACGGGTCGAGGTCGAGGATCGCCGTGGCGACGTCGTCGAGCAGCTCGCGGTCGTGGGTCACCAGCACGACGCCGCCGCGCCACGCCTGCAGCTCGGCGGTGAGGAACGCGATCGCGTCGTCGTCGAGGTGGTTGGTCGGCTCGTCGAGCAGCAGCAGGTCGGTGCGCTCGGCGAGGCGGCAGGCCAGGCGCACGCGGTAGCGCTGGCCCACGCTCAGGGTCTCCAGCGTGCGGTCCGGGTCCCGCTCGGCGCCGAGGCGCGTCAGGGCGACGTCGACGCGCCGGTCGGCGTCCCAGGCCTCGAGGTGCTCGGCGCGGGCCAGCAGGCCCGACAGCTCGCCCAGGTCGCCGGCGTCGTGGTCGAACGCCGCGGCGGCGGCCTCCAGCTCCGCGGCGACCTGCCGCACGCCGGCGAGCGTGGCCTCCACGACGTCGCCGACCGTCTGCCCCGGGGCGGGCGTGAGCTCCTGCTCGACGAGCGCGACCGTCCCCTGGCGGCGCACCTCGCCGCTGCGCGGCTGCAGGTCGCCGGCCAGCAGGTGCAGCAGGGTCGACTTGCCGGAGCCGTTCTCCCCCACCACGCCGAGGCGCACGCCGTCGGACACCCGCAGGGCGACGTGCTCCAGCACCTGCCGGCCCGGGTAGGCGAACGCGAGGTCGGAGGCGACGAGGTGCACCCGACAACCCTACGGCGCGGCTCCCGCGGCCCGTGCGCCGGGCGGCCGGCCGGCGGCGCCCCCGGACGCCGCCGGCGCGTCGGGGGCCGCCGCTAGGGTGGCCGCATGACCGAGATCCTCCGCGCCGACGGGCGCACCCCCGACCAGCTGCGCCCCGTGACCATCACCCGGGGGTGGCTCGACGCCGCCGAGGGCTCCGTGCTCGTGGAGTTCGGCCGCACGCGGGTGCTGTGCGCCGCCTCGTTCACCGAGGGCGTCCCGCGCTGGAAGAAGGGCTCCGGCGAGGGCTGGGTCACCGCGGAGTACGCGATGCTGCCGCGCGCGACGTCGACGCGCTCGGACCGCGAGTCGGTCAAGGGCCGCGTGGGCGGCCGCACCCACGAGATCTCCCGGCTGATCGGCCGGTCGCTGCGCGCGGTCATCGACGTCGCGGCGCTCGGCGAGAACACCATCGTGCTCGACTGCGACGTGCTGCAGGCCGACGGCGGCACCCGCACGGCCGCCATCACCGGCGCGTACGTGGCGCTGGCAGACGCCGTCGCGTGGGGCCAGCGGCACGGGCACATCACCGGCGGCAAGCCGGTCCTCACCGACTCGGTGTCGGCCGTGAGCGTCGGCATCATCGACGGCACCCCGATGCTCGACCTGCCCTACGTCGAGGACGTGCGCGCCGAGACCGACATGAACGTCGTCGTGACCGGCTCCGGCACCTTCGTCGAGGTGCAGGGCACCGCCGAGCACGCCCCGTTCGACCGCGACGAGCTGAACGCGCTGCTGGACCTGGCCCTGGCCGGCAACGCCGAGCTCGCGCAGCTGCAGCGCGACGCGCTCGCCGCGGAGCTCGTCGGATGACCGACGGCGGGACCGCGACCGCAGGCGCCACGCTGACCGTGCCGGGCGGCGCCCGCCTGGTGCTGGCCACGCACAACCGCGGCAAGCTCACCGAGCTCGTCGCCATCCTGCGCGCCCAGCCTGGCCTCGACGCGCTGCCCGACGGCGCCGTCGTGACCGCCGGCGAGCTGGGCGCGCCCGAGCCGGTCGAGGACGGGCTGAGCTTCGCCGAGAACGCCCTGATCAAGGCGCGCGCGCTGTGCGCCGCGAGCGGTCTGCCGGCCGTCGCCGACGACTCGGGCCTCGCGGTCGACGTCCTCGGCGGGGCGCCGGGGATCTTCTCGGCCCGCTGGTCCGGGCGGCACGGCGACGACACGGCGAACCTCGAGCTGCTGCTCGCCCAGATCTCCGCGATCCGCGCGCCCGAGCACCGGCGCGCCGCGTTCGTCTGCGCCGCCGCGCTGGTCACCCCCGACGGGCGCGAGGAGGTGTGCTTCGGCGAGATGCCCGGCTACCTCGTCGACGCCCCGCGCGGGGAGAACGGCTTCGGCTACGACCCGATCCACGTGCCCGACGAGCAGCCGACCGGTGCCGACGGCCGGCCGGGGACGCGCACCTCGGCCGAGCTGACGCCGGAGGAGAAGAACGCGATCAGCCACCGCGGCAAGGCGTTCCGCCTGCTGGCCCCGCAGGTCGCGGCCGCGCTCGAGGCCTGACGCTCAGACGCCGAGACCCGGGTTCTCGGGCCTCTCCCGCTGGGGAAGGCCCGGGAACCCGGGTCTCGGCGTCTCGCGGAGCGTCGAGGCCGACGGTCAGAGGCGGACTATTAGAGCAGACGGTCAGAGGCGGACGGTCAGGAGCGCGCGGCGGCGCGGCGGCGGGCGACGGCGTCCATCGCGCGCCACCCGAGCATCGTCACGCCCAGGAACACCGCGGTCACCACGGCGAACGACACGGCGAACCCGCCGCCGAAGACCGGGCGCAGCAGCAGCCCGCCCACGACGGTGGCGACCCAGACCGCCACGCCCGTCGGCCAGACCTGCGCCGGGCCGCGCCAGGCGCGGGCGGCGAGCCAGCCGACGGCCAGCGCGACGAGGAACGGCAGCCCGACGCCGGCGACGTGCCCGACCGACGTGGCGGAGCCGTGGTTGAGGGTGCCGACGAGGGTGAAGACGGCGACGCACGCGACGTCGCAGACGACGGCGGGCCACACGGGGCGCACGGACGGGGTCACGGGGCGATCCTCCCAGAGCTCGCGGCCGCGGCCGTCACAGCTCGTAGACGTTGCCGGCGGACGCGACCTCGGCGGGGCCGCCGTACTCGGCCCGGGCCTCGGCGAGCGCGACCCGCGGGTCCGACCACGCGGGCAGGTGGGTCAGCACGAGCCGCTGCGCCCCGGCGCGGGCGGCCACCTGGCCGGCGCGCCGGCCCGTGAGGTGGATCCCCGGCTCGACGCCGTCGTCGCGGCCCTCCTCGAACGCGGCCTCGGACAGCAGCAGGTCGACGCCGCGGGCCAGCTCGACGACGCCGTCGCACAGGTCGGTGTCGCCGGTGTACGCCAGCGTCACGGTCTCCCCCGGCCGCGCCGAGGACGGTCCGGCGACCCGCAGCCCGTAGGCCTCCACGGGGTGGAACACGCGGTACGGGGTGATCGTCAGCGGCCCGACCTGCACGGCCCGGCCCGCCGTCCACGTGCGGAACGCGAAGACGCCGTCCATGGTCTCGCCGGGCTCCATGCCGTACATGGCGTGGGCCCGCTCGGCGACGGCCGCCGGCCCGAGCACCGGCAGGTGCGGGTCGACGCCGGTGCGGTGCGAGCCGCGCGCCGGGTGGTAGCGCAGGTAGACGTACAGGCCGGACAGGTCGCTGCAGTGGTCCGGGTGCAGGTGGCTGAGGGCCACGGCGTCGAGGTCGGACGGGTCGACGTACCGCTGCAGGGCGCCGAGACCGCCGTTGCCCAGGTCCAGCACCACCGTCCAGTCGCGCACCTCGACGCCGGCGGCCACGAGCGCGGGCGACGCGGCGACGTCGGCGGCGGGCACCTGCACCACGTAGCAGGAGGCGGGCGAGTCGGGCCCCGGGAACGACCCGGCGACCCCGACGGTGACGAGCCTCATCGCACCGGCTCCACGACGCTGACCTCGGGACCGAGGAAGCGGCGGGCCAGGTGCTCGAACGGCTCGGGGCTGCCCGTGGCCAGGAACCGGTGCCGCGGCGGGCCGGCCTCGGGCGAGCGCTCCAGCCCGTGCGCCACCAGGTTGCGGTAGACGTCCTTGGCGGTCTCCTCCGCGCTGGAGACCAGCGTGACGTCCTCGCCCATGACGTAGGAGATCGCCCCGGTCAGCAGCGGGTAGTGCGTGCAGCCCAGCACGAGGGTGTCGACGCCGGCGTCGCGGACCGGGTCGAGGTAGCGGTGCGCCACCTCCATGACCTTGGGCCCGGAGGTGATGCCCTCCTCCACCAGCGGCACGAACTCCGGGCAGGCCTGGGTGGTGATCGTCAGGCCCGGGGTGACGGCGAACGCGTCGTCGTACGCGCGCGACCCGACGGTGGCCTGCGTGCCGATGACACCGATGCGCCCGGTGCGGGAGGTGACCACCGCCCGGCGCGCGGCCGGGCGGATGACCTCGACGACGGGGATGCCGCGGCGCACCGAGTAGCGCTCCCGGGCGTCCGGCAGGGCCACGGCGGTGGCTGAGTTGCAGGCGATGACCAGCATCTTCACGCCGTCGTCGACGAGCTGGTCCATGACGGCGAGCGCCATGGCGCGCACCGCGGCGAGCGGCTTGGGCCCGTACGGGGAGTTGGCGGTGTCCCCGATGTAGAGCAGCTCTTCGTGGGGCAGCTGGTCGAGGATCGAGCGCGCGACGGTCAGCCCACCGACGCCGCTGTCGAAGATCCCGATGGGCGCGTCGTTCACGATCGGCAAGCCTAGCCCTGACGGTCTGTCAGCAACGGGTGTGGTGGCGAGCGCCACGGTGTCGCCGACCACAGCCCGGCGCGCGGCCGGCGCCCGCTCAGCGCTGGTCGTCGCCGCTGCGCCGCCGCGCCCGCAGGTCGTCGAGCATCGCCTCGACGAGCGACTCCTGCGCGAAGCCTGCGGCGACGAAGACGCCGCCCCAGTACCGGCGCGTGTCGGCGTCCAGGCCCCGCACCGGGTCGTCGTCGACGGCGTCGGCCACCACGAGGTCGTGCATCTGCTCGACGTCCTCGTCGGTGTCGAGCCCGAGCCGCTGGGCGATGACGAGCCGCATGTCGGTGAGCGCCGCGGCGACGTCGCGCGCCTCGTCCCGGCCCACGGCGACCATCCCGTCGTCGCCGGCGTCGTCGGCGTCGTCCCTGAGGCGGCCGGCCGCGCCGAGCGCGTCGTCGGCCCACGCGGGCCACTCCTCGTCGCGGTCGGTGTCGACGAGGTCGGCGAACGTCTGCAGCGCCCGGACCTTCGCCGCGGCGAGGTCGGTCTGCGTGAGGTGGCGGAACTCGGCGGACACCTCGGCGTCGTCCCGGCTCGCGTCGGGCAGCAGGCGCAGCGCGGCCGGGTCCTCCGGCTCGCGCGCCGTGCCGGTGGACTGCGTCGTCGCGGACAGCGTGCCGAGCGGGTCGTCGTCGCCCTCGGGCAGGCCGGCCTGGTCGCGCAGCAGCGCGGCCACCTCGCGGGCGACCTCGGCGAGGACCGTCCGCTCGGCCTCCTCCCAGTGCGCCTCGTAGCCGTCGGGGGTCGCGCGGAACGGGGTCACGCGCCCGCCCCCTCGGCAGTGCCGTCGGGGCCGCCCGCGCCGCCCTGGCCGGAGCGCTGCATCGTGGCCCACAGGCCGTAGGAGTGCATGGCCTGCACGTCCACCTCCATCCGCTCCCGCGGACCAGTCGACACGACCGCCCGCCCCTCCCGGTGCACCTGCAGCATGAGCTGGCGCGCCTTCGCCGGCGGGTAGCCGAAGTACTCCTCGAAGACGTACGTCACGTACGTCATCAGGTTCACCGGGTCGTTCCAGACGATCGTCACCCAGGGGTCGGCGATGCCGGCCTCGGGCTCGGTGGTCGTCTCCTCGGCGGTCTCGGGTCGGGCCGTCGTCACGCTCACCCCCTCAGGCTACGCGGACGGCGCGCGCCCGCCGGAGGGGCCCGACCCGGCTGTCCGAGGGTCCGACCGCCGGGCCCGCCGCCGGGCCGTCCGCCCGACCGTCCACCGGGCGGCGGCGCGCCCC
The DNA here is from genome assembly GCF_001750215.1 of Isoptericola variabilis. Taxonomy (GTDB): domain Bacteria; phylum Actinomycetota; class Actinomycetes; order Actinomycetales; family Cellulomonadaceae; genus Puerhibacterium; species Puerhibacterium variabilis_A. Next base: position 15,994 of record NZ_LWGM01000021.1, read on the forward strand.
GACCGGCCAGGACGCGCGCCCCGGCCTAACGTTGCCCCCGAACCGACCAGGGAGTACCGATGACCGACCTCGCCCGGGAGACCGCACCGCAGGCCAGCGCCGCCGCGGCAGCGTCGCCCGCACCGCGCCCGTCGACGGCGCTGCTGACCGACAAGTACGAGCTGACGATGCTGCAGGCGGCGCTCGCCGACGGCACCGCCGACCGGCGCTGCGTGTTCGAGGTGTTCACCCGCCGCCTGCCCACCGGCCGGCGGTACGGGGTGCTCGCCGGCACCGGCCGCGTCCTGGAGGCGCTCGAGCACTTCCGGTTCGACGACGCCGAGCTGGCCTTCCTCGACGCGGCGGGCGTGGTCGACGACCGGACCCTGGAGTTCCTGCGCGACTACCGGTTCACCGGCACCGTCACGGGCTACGCCGAGGGCGAGACGTTCTTCCCCGGCTCACCGCTGCTGCAGGTGGAGGGCTCGTTCGCCGAGGCGGTGCTGCTCGAGACGCTGGTGCTGTCGATCCTCAACTACGACTCGGCGGTGGCCTCGGCCGCCTCGCGCATGACGAGCGCCGCGGTCGACCGGCCGTGCCTGGAGATGGGCGCCCGCCGCGCGCACGAGCAGGCCGCGGTCGCGGCGGCGCGCGCCGCCGTCGTCGCCGGCTTCGCCGGCACCTCCAACCTCGAGGCCGGCCTGCGCTACGGCCTGCCGACCATCGGCACCGCGGCGCACGCGTTCACGCTGCTGCACGACGACGAGGTCGCGGCGTTCCGCGCCCAGGTCGCGTCGCTCGGCACGGGCACCACCCTGCTGGTGGACACCTACGACGTCCGCCGCGGCGTCGAGAACGCCGTCGCGGTGGCCGGCCCGGGCCTGGGGGCCGTGCGGCTCGACTCGGGCGACCTCGGCGTGCTGGCCGTCGAGGTGCGCCGCCAGCTCGACGACCTCGGCGCCAGGAACACGCGGATCACCGTGACGTCCGACCTCGACGAGTACGCGATCGCGTCGCTCGCGGCCGTGCCGGTGGACTCCTACGGCGTCGGCACGTCGCTGGTCACCGGCTCGGGCGCGCCGACCTGCGGCATGGTCTACAAGCTCGTGGCGCGCGAGGACTCCTCCGGCACGCTGCGGCCGGTGGCCAAGGCATCGACGAACAAGACGAGCCAGGGCGGGCGCAAGGGCGCCGCCCGCCGCCTCGGCCCCGACGGCCGCGCGGTCGAGGAGGTGCTGGTCACCGGCCCCGACGAGGCCGTGGCCGGCTGGTCCCCCGACGCCGCGGACCTGCGCCCGCTGCTGGTGCCGCTCGTGGTCGACGGCGAGGTGGACGCCCGGTTCGTCGGCGCCGACGGCGTGCGGCGGGCGGCCGAGACGCACCTGCGCTCGCGCGCGGAGCTGCCGCGCGGCGCCCGCCGGCTCTCCGCCGGCGACCCGGCGCTGCCGACGGTGCAGCTGGACCTCGCCTGACGGGACGCCCGCCGCGCCCCGGACGCGGCGGGCGTCCCGACGGTCGACCTACTTGGCGCCGACGAACCAGCCGCGCACCATCTGGACGCGCGCCTCGAGCTGGTCCGCCGTGGCCAGGGGCACCTCCGGCCCGCCGCAGCGGCGGCGCAGCTCGTTGTGCACCGACCCGTGCGGGCGGCTGCTCTTGCGCGCCCACGCCGACACGAGCTTGGCCAGCTCCTTGCGCAGCGCGGCGGCGCGGCGGTGCTCCAGCTCCGCCTCCGCCTCCGTCATCTCGCGCGCCGGCGCCGAGCCGCGGCCGCGCAGGTGCTCCGCCTGCCGCTGGCGCAGCAGCGTGGCCACCTGCTCCGGCTCGAGCAGCCCCGGCAGGCCGAGGAAGTCGAGCTCCTCGGCCGACCCGACGTCGCCGCCCGTGCCGAACTGGCCGCCGTCGAACAGCACGCCCTCGAACGAGGCCTGCGCCTCGAGGGCCTCGAACGAGCCCAGGAGGTCGCCGGAGGCCTTCTCCTCGCGGTTGGCCGCCGCGAGCAGCGCCGCCTCGGGGTCGTAGTCGACGCCCTCCTCCTCGGCGGTCTTGGGCCGGTCGAGCGCGTGGTCGCGCTCCATCTCCATGCCGCCGGCGAGCTCGAGCAGCGGCGCGACGGACGGCAGGAACACCGACGCGGTCTCGCCGCGCTTGCGGGCGCGCACGAACCGGCCGATCGCCTGGGCGAAGAACAGCGGGGTGGACGCGCTGGTGGCGTAGACGCCCACGGCCAGGCGCGGCACGTCCACGCCCTCGGACACCATGCGCACCGCGACCATCCACCGGTCGGTGCTCTTGGTGAACTCCTCGATCCGGGCGTTGGCGCCGTCGTCGTCGCTGAGCACCACGGTGGGGCTGACCCCGGTGATGCGGGCCAGGTGCCCGGCGTAGGCGCGGGCGTCGGTCTGGTCGGTGGCGATGACCAGGCCGCCGGCGTCGGGCACGCTGCGCCGCACCTCCGTGAGGCGCTTGTCCGCGGCGGCCAGCACCGACGGGATCCACTCGCCGTTCGGGTCCAGCGCCGTGCGCCAGGCCTGGGCGGTCATGTCCTTGGTCATGGCCTCGCCGAGGCGGGCGCTGATCTCGTCGCCCGCCTTGGTGCGCCAGCGCATGCTGCCCGAGTAGGTCATGAACAGCACGGGCCGCACGACGTGGTCGCGCAGCGCGTCGCCGTAGCCGTAGGTGTAGTCGGCCTTGGAGCGGCGCACGCCGTCGCGGTCGGCCTCGTAGGTGACGAACGGGATCGGGCTGGTGTCCGAGCGGAACGGCGTGCCGGTGAGCGACAGCCGGCGCGTGGCCTCCTCGAACGCCTCGCGCACCGCCTCGCCCCAGCTCAGCGCGTCGCCGCCGTGGTGCACCTCGTCGAGGATGACCAGCGTGCGCGCCGCGGTGGTGCGCGCCCGGTGCAGCGCGGGGTTGGCGGCCACCTGCGCGTACGTCAGCGCGACGCCGTCGTAGTGGGAGCCGTGCCGGCCCTGGCTGTTCTTGAACTGCGGGTCGATGTGGATGCCGACGCGCGCGGCGGCGTCGGCCCACTGGTGCTTGAGGTGCTCGGTGGGCGCGACGACGGTGACCCGCCGCACGACCCCCTGCTCCAGCAGCTCGGTGGCGACGCGCAGCGCGAACGTCGTCTTGCCGGCGCCCGGGGTGGCCACGGCCAGGAAGTCGCGCGGCGCGCGGGCGCGGTACAGCTCGAGCGCCTCGGCCTGCCAGGCGCGCAGGTTCGACGCCGTGCCCCACGGCGCGCGACGCGGGAACGCCGGGCTCAGCTGGGAGGCGGCGGCCGACGACGGCGTCTGCGGCGCGGGGCGGGCGGCGCCCGTCGTCGTGCTCGTGCTCCCGGTCGCGCTCGCCGCCGTGCTCGTGGTCGTGCTCGCGGTCGTGCTCGCGGTCGGGCGGGACGAGGCGCGAGTGTCCTCCGGCGTGGCGGCGGAGGCGAAGAGGTCGAAGGCGGACTCGGGCTCGGGCAGCGGCTCGGCGCTCACTTGCCCTGGTCGCCCTCGCCGTCCTGCGGGTCGCGGAGACCGTCGTAGATCTCCTTGCAGATCGGGCACACCGGGAACTTCTGCGGGTCGCGGCCCGGCACCCAGACCTTGCCGCACAGCGCGATGACGGGCTTGCCCGTCATCGCCGACTCCATGATCTTCTCCTTGCGCACGTAGTGCGCGAAGCGCTCGTGGTCGCCGGGCTCGACCTCCTGGCGGGTCTCCTCGCGCTCGAGCAGGCTCGTGCCGGCGCCGGGGCCCGTCGGGTCGTCCGTGGACGGCTGCGCGGACGGGGCCGAGAGGGGATCGCTCATGCCCCGAAGTCTACGACCCGTGCCCGACACGCCCGGTGTGCCCCGCCCTGCCCGCACGGCGGCCGCGCGCCCCCGGCACGGCGTCCTGACCGGCCGGACAGGTCGGTGACTCGTCGGCGGATCGGCGGTCCGGACCGCCGATCAGCCCCCGAGTCACCGACCCGACGCGGGTCCGGCGCCGGTGCCGACACCGGTGCCGACGCCACAGGTCACAGGCCCTGCCAGGCGGGCTTGGAGGCGTAGGTCTGGCGGTAGTAGTCGGCCAGCTGCAGGCGGCTGGCGGCAGCGTCGTCGACCAGCACGGTCACGTGCGGGTGCAGCTGCAGCACGCTGCCGGGCCACATCGCGCTCACGGCGCCCTCCACGACCCGGTGCACGGCCTCGGCCTTGCCCCGCCCGGTCGCCAGCAGCACCAGGTGGCGGGCCTCCATGATCGTGCCCAGCCCCTGGGTCAGGCAGTGCTGGGGCACGGCCTCGACGTCGCCGTCGAAGAACCGGGCGTTGTCCTCGCGGGTCTGGCGCGTGAGGGTCTTGATCCGGGTGCGCGAGGCGAGCGAGGAGCCGGGCTCGTTGAACGCCACGTGCCCGTCGGTGCCCACCCCCAGCAGCTGCAGGTCCACCCCGCCGGCGGCGCGGATCGCGGCCTCGTAGGCGGCGCAGGCGCCCTCGAGGTCGGCGGCGAGCCCGTCGGGGCCCTGCACCTGGGCGGCGGGCCAGCCCACCCGCGAGGCGATCTCCCGCTCGATGACGTTGCGGTAGCGCTCGGGGTGCTCGGCCGGCAGGCCCACGTACTCGTCGAGCATGAACCCGCGCGCCCGGGCGAAGCTCAGGCCGGCCTCGGCGTGCCGCCGAGCCAGCTCGTCGTAGACCGCCAGCGGGCTGGACCCGGTGGCCAGCCCCAGCACGGCGTCCGGCCGGCGGCGCAGCAGCGCCTCGATCGCGTCGGCGGCCAGCACCGCCAGCTCGGCGGCGGGGGCGATGATCACTTCCATCCGGGGGACTCCTCCTGGAGGTCGGCCGCCGCCCGCTCGGCAGGGGCGGCGGGGGCGGCAGGGGCGGCGGTGGCGGCAGGGACGGCAGGGACGGTGGGGCGCGCGGAGGCGCCGAGGACGGCGGGTTCGCCGTCGGGCGCGGGAACGGCGCGGCGCACCTCGTACTCGTCCACGCCGAGGCGGCCGGTGACGATCACCGGCGTACCCTTGGCCAGCGACTGCGAGACGTTGAACGCCCGGTCGCCGAACGCCTTGACGAAGAACCGGCCTGTCGTCGACCAGCACCCAGACGCCCTTAGGCGTCGATCCCACGTAGGTCGCGCTGAAGCGCAGACTGTCGCGCGCCCGCAGTTGGAATCAGGTCCGTCGGCAGAGAACGGGGCGGCGTGGGTGAAACGTGCTGGTCACGCGCCGTTTCGACACCTTCGCCAGGTCCTGCGCGGATATGGTCCCCGCGGACCCTGAACCTTGGGTTTGCCCGAGCGCTTCCCGCACGTGTCGGGTGGCGCGCGGCTCTCGACGCACCCTGGAACGAAGGATTGTCATGTCGCTGCGACATCGTGCTGCCGCCGCCCTAGTCGTGTCCGCCGTCATCTTGGCCGGCTGCAGCAGTTCGCCCGAGACCTCGCTTGATGACCTGCCTGGCAACGGGGCAAGTCCAGGCAGCCTTGAACCCACGGAAGAGGCAGCCCCTGCCAAGCCCGCCACCTACCCCAACGGCGGGCCGACCGAGTTGTCGGGAACCGTTACTCCGCTGCCGGACGGCTACCCGCAGGCAGCGGCAGGCGGCGTGGTCCTCGTAGACACGGACGCGGGGGTCGTCCTTCAGCCGATCGACCCGACTCTTCCTCCTGTCACCGTTAACCTCCCGGACGGGGCGACGACCTCGGACGCCATTGGGCACGATGGCTCGTTCCTCCTCAGCGTGACCTACACCGGTCAGGAGGGTGTCAACCTCACGGGCGAAGACAAGGTCGTCAGGATGTCGCCCGACGGCGAGTTCCTCTGGGAATGGGTGAACGCGCAGTTTGACCCGGCGGATGACGAGTCCACCGTCGGTGTGCGCGACCTTCAGTCGGGCGTTGTCATCCTGAGCACGGGCGACATCGACGGCGGCACCTACATCGGCCTGGATTGGGAGACCGGCAAGGAACTCTGGTCGCAGCCTAGAGATGGCGAGTACGGCGTAGTGCCCAACACTGCTACGCGGGACGCTTCGGTGATTGTTACTTGTAACTACCAGACTGAGGGGATGCCGCTCCGCGGGCTTGATCCCCGCACCGGTGAGACGGTGTGGGAGGCGATTGTCGACCCGGCTGCCGAAGAGAGTGGCTTCCCGACACTTCAACTGACCGCGACGCACATCATCGCGTCCAAGACGACGTCGTTCTCGCCGCAGTCGCAGACGGCACATCGCGCCTTCCGCCTCTCCGACGGCGCCCCAAACGGTGACACCATCGTCACCGGCCCCGAGACGTACACAGATCTGACCGCTGGCGGGCCCGGCGTACTTGTCGCGGGCCGCGAGGGTGAAGGGCTGGTCGGCTACGCAGCGCCGTTCACCGGGTCTGAGCCGACGTGGAGCCTGCCCAACGTGTTCGTCGATGGGCAGGACGCCTACGCTTTCGACGGGCACCTGTATGCGCTCGTCGACGAGCAGCTGGTCGTGCTCGACATCGCCACCGGCAAGCAGCTGAGTTACACGACAGGTGTTGACGCTTCCGCCGATGACCTTATTGGGGTTGGAGGCGGGGTCGTAGTCCTGAGTGGGGACGCTTGGGAGAACAACAAGGCCATCGGCTGACCCGCTCGGCCTGCAGCGGCCCCACCGGTAACCCGGTGGGGCCGCTCTTCTGTCACTCCCCATTTCGCACCGCCCGAGTAGCCGTGAGCACACGATGGCGTGATCGACGGTGGTGCTGTTCAGATGCGTCCACCACCGTGAGCCGTCCTGCTCAGCACGCGCTACGGACTACAAGCAGCGTTGGTGGCAACCACTGTGCGCAACGATTCTCCTCAGCGTCGCCCGCCCCGCCCGAGATACTTCAGAGACGCAGCCACGATGGCCACCAGGCCTGCTCCACTCGCTAGAAGCACGTAATCCCTCCCCTCCCAGGTACGGAACATGCCCTGCGTCACCCCGACTATGGCAACTACGGCAAGGATCACGGCGGTGAGGGCGATGCCCCACGAGCGCCAGTGAGTGCCCACACCCTGAACGGACGAGGGCGCTTGGGCGCCAGCCACGTCTGGGATCCCTAGCGAGCGACGCATTGCCTCACCGAGCTTCATCATCTCGTCGACCCACTCACCCAACGGAAGCGACTCGATGCCGAGAGCCTTCTTCCCACGGGCTATGGCTTCGCGCTTTGCGGCCTCAGCATCTGTGAACGCCCCCGCCGCAGCCTCTGCGGCAATCTCCTCAGCAACCCGTTGTGCCACCTCAAGTGCGGCGGCTTCGGCTTGCGTGAACACTCGGGCCTGCGCCGAAGTGGCCTCGCCGTACTGCCGCGCGACATCCCGATCGAAGAGCGATAGAGAAGTGACCATTCGCACTCGCTCAGGGGTGGGGACGGCCTTCATTGATGCGGCCTGCTCAAGCGCGGCGAGATAGATTTCGCGCTTCGGCTCGCTGAACCGCTCGCGTTCTCGATGTTCCCGGTCTTGGTCATCGCGCCTCTGAGCCATCCGCCCACCGACGAACTGGCCCAACGCGCTCGCAGACACCGCGAACACGCCTGTCAGCAGGATGGTCAACAGTTGCGGCCAGGTCATCAAAGGCCCCCCATCGCGCACTCGAACACGCCCGTTTGACGCCGCTCCGCCGCGGAGGGCGGCATGATCTTTCCATGCCAGCGCGTTTCCTGACCCTCAAGGTCGTGGCCGAGGAACTCCTCGTTGACGAGCGAGTCGTTCGTCGCCTCATCAGCGCGGGGGAACTGCCCGCGATTCAAGTGGGCGGCCGCGGGGTGTGGCGCATCGAGGCGACGAAGCTTGAGGAGTACATCCAGGCGCAGTATGAGGCCACGCGCCGGCGCATCGCCGACGACACCGCGCAGTCGGAACCGTCGGAGCATGAGGACTGAGCGCGGCGCCGACCGTAGGGTCGGCGCATGACTGATGCGCTAGAGACCGTACTGGATGCCGTGACGGCGCTTGGGACGCTCGGCGCTGTAGGGGTGACGGTCTGGGTGGCGACACGTGAACGAACCGATCGCCTCGCCGCTGAGGCACGAGAGCAGCAACTGCACGAGGCGATGACCGTCGACAGGCGCGAAGGGCAGGCGCGGCGCGTCGCAGCTTGGATGCTGGACGTCTTCGACGCGGAGGCTTTCGGTGAGGACATGCACCGCACGGAGTACAACCTCGTGAACGGCTCGGACCTGCCCATCTTCGACGTCTCGCTGTTCCTCGAACCGCTGGCTCAGACAAGCACGTCGAGGAAGGTTCACGTGGCCGAGGCCATGGGTCCCGGCGATCGATGGACCAAAGTCGTGCGCCGGACAGAAGGCGAGCTCGTCGTCGAGTTCATGGACGCCGCAGGCCAACACTGGATTAAGGAGGGCGGCAGACTTACGCCGGCACCTGAAGTCGAGCGCTTCCGGATCTAGCGCGTTACGCCGACCCGCACCCGCGGCCGAAGGAAGGTCTGCGAGTTGTCGGCGACCACAACGCGAGGCTCCACAGGAAGCCACATGTCCCCGTCGGGTCCCCGAAGGCCAGGGGCCGTCGTGGCCCAACACACCCCCTCGCGTTCCGGGATCTGCTGAGGCCCGCGCTTGAGCTCCTCGAGCGGCCTCCCGCTTGTTCGCTGCCACCACCTGCCGCTGGCATCGAGGAATTGGATGCGGACGTGCTCCGGGTCCTTGATGTCCCCCAGCGCGAAGTAGTGGGTATGCACCAAGTCCTCGTGGGGTGCCACGTCGGAGAAGGCAAACGGAACGTGGATCTCCGCGCCGTCACGCAAGACGAGCCAGACGCGAAGATCCGAGAACGCCTCGTCGCTGGTTGACACGATGCGCACCTGAACCTTGTACGCGCCCTTCGCCAGCAGCGGTGTGCCCTCCTCCGAGGCTCGCACGCCGCCGTCCGTCCCTATGGACAGCATGGCCACTGGAACAGACGATTCTTCGACGGCAGCGCTCCCAGCAGCGACTTCCACGGGCCAAACCCCACCGACTGGCGCTAGAAGGCGAGCCTGGGCACGCCGCTGGTCAGCAAGGCTGTTGCGGTACAGGAACACCGCCCAGTAGACGGCCGCCAGAGCGCCAATCGCTCCTATCCAGGTCGGGACATCGCCCCAGTTGAGCGAGCCGAGCCACGAGAACACGCTCCCCCATGGGACAACCTTCCAAAGCACGGCAGCGAGAGGGCACAACGCGCCGACCCATGTCGACACGGCCGTTGGGTTGAGGAAGTTCTCAAGCACGGGTTATTTCACAATCCGAAGGCGTAGGAACCAAAGGGTCTGCCACTTCATCTGCAGCGGTGGTGCTGTTCAGGAGCCGCCACCACCGTGAACCAGAGCGTCGGCCCGTCGGCCCACTCCCCCGTGCGGGGGTCGCGCACCCGCCGCGTGCTGGCCACGCGGAACGACGTCCACGGGGTGCCGCTGGCGGAGAAGGAGATCACGGGCTCGTTGCCCACGTGGCCCGTGACGGTGACGTTGACGTCGCTCATGCTGATCCTCCGGGGTCGTCGGCCGGCCCGGTGCCGGCCGCTGCCCCGAGGATCAGTCGCGGGCGGCCGCCAGCGGGCGGTCCTCCGCCGCGGGTGTGGACGACGCCGGCGCGGTCAGCGTTGTGGGCAGCTTCACCGCCTGCGTCAGCGGCCCGGCGGCCGGCAGGTCGCGGGCGGCCTGGGCGAGCTCGTGCGCCCGGCGGTGCTCGGCGAGCAGCCGCTGCGTCGGCGTGCCCAGCCCCTCGACGAGCACGCGGGACAGCGCCTCGCGCCCGGC
>NZ_LWGM01000209.1 GCF_001750215.1 Isoptericola variabilis
GGCACGCGGTGACGCCGTCGCGCTGCGCGTCGCGGAGGACTGCGCTGCGCAGGTTCTTCCACATCGCGGTGCCGGTGCGGGAGGTGACCATGCGATCGCCTCCCGCACCGAACGCCCCCGCCGACCCCGTCCCCGCCGACCCGGTCCCCACCACGCCGCTCGACCCCGCGGCGCCGGACCCGTTCGCGTGGCTCGAGGACGTCGAGGGCGACGCCGCGCTCGCGTGGGTCCGCGAGCGCAACGCGCACGCGCGCCGCACGCTCGGCGCCGACCCGGCGTTCGCCGCCACCGAGGCCGCCGTGCGCGAGGTGCTCGACTCCGACGCCCGCATCCCGGAGGTCGCGCGGATCGGCGACCTCTACTACAACTTCTGGCGCGACGCCGAGCACGAGCGCGGTCTGTGGCGCCGCACCACGCTGGAGTCGTACCGCTCGGCCGAGCCCGAGTGGGAGACCGTGCTGGACCTCGACGCGCTCGCCGAGGCCGAGGGCGAGAGCTGGGTGTGGCACGGCGCGTCGGTGCTGCGCCCCGCGCCGGAGCAGGTCGCGGCCGGCGAGCCGTGGCGCCGCGCGCTGGTCGACCTGTCCCCCGGCGGCTCCGACGCGGACGTGACCCGCGAGTTCGACCTGGTCGAGCGCCGCTTCGTCCCCGCCGCCGAGGGCGGCTTCGAGCGCGCGGTCGGCACCGGCGGTGCCAAGGGCGGCCTGGCCTGGGCCGACGAGGACTCGGTGTACGTGTTCACCGACTTCGGCGAGGGCACGACGACGCCGGCGGGCTACCCCCGCATCGTCAAGCTGTGGCGGCGCGGGACGCCGCTCGCCGAGGCGGCGACGGTGTACGAGGGCGCCGCCGACGACATGTACATCTCGGCGCGGCGCTCGCGCACGCCGGGGTTCGAGCGCGACGTCGTCAGCCGCACCATCGCCTTCTACCGGTCCGAGACGTTCCTAGCCGAGCACGTCGGCACCCCCGAGCAGACGCTGACGAAGATCGACGTGCCCGACTCCGCGGAGGTCGGCTTCCACCGCGAGTGGCTGCTGGTCGAGCTGCGCGACGACTGGACGGTCCGCGGCCGCGACGGCGAGCGCACCTACGCCTCGGGATCGCTCCTGGCGGCCCGGGTCGACGACTTCCTCGCCGGCGAGCGCGACCTCGCGGTGCTGTTCGCCCCGACGCCGACGACGTCGCTGGCCGGCGCCACGTGGACCCGCCACCACCTGGTGGTCAACGTGCTCGACGACGTCACCAACCGCCTGCACGTGCTCACCCCGCCCGCCGCCGAGGACGGAGCCGACGGGGCCGACGGAGCCGACGGGGCAACGGGCGCCGCGTGGACGCGCACGGAGCTGCCGGCCACCGACCCGCTGGCGTCGGTCGGCACCCGCGCCGTCGACCCGGTCGACAGCGACGACGTGTGGCTGGTGACCACCGGCTACCTCACGCCGTCGACGCTCGCGCTGGCCACCGTCGTCGGGCCGGACGGCGACGGCGCGACCGGCGCGACGGCGCCCGAGCCGCTCAAGGCGGCGCCGGCGTTCTTCGACGCCGAGGGCCTGGTGGCGGAGCAGCACTTCGCCACGTCCGACGACGGCACCCGCGTGCCGTACTTTGTCGTCGGCCCGCAGGAGGCGCTGCGCCCGCCCCGCGGCGTGCAGGGCACCGCCCCGACGCTGCTGTACGGCTACGGCGGCTTCGAGGTGCCGCTGACGCCGGGGTACTCCGGCACCATCGGGCGGGCGTGGCTGCGCCACGGCGGGGTCTACGCCGTCGCCAACATCCGCGGCGGCGGCGAGTACGGGCCCGCCTGGCACCAGGCGGCGCTGCGCGAGAATCGGCACCGGGCGTACGAGGACTTCGCGGCCGTCGCGCGCGACCTCGTCCAGCGGCGCATCACCACGCCCGCCCACCTCGGGGCGCAGGGCGGGTCCAACGGCGGCCTGCTCACGGGCAACATGCTGGTCCGCCACCCCGAGCTGTTCGGCGCGATCGTGGTGCAGGTGCCGCTGCTCGACATGAAGCGGTACTCGCACCTGCTCGCCGGCGCGTCCTGGACGGCCGAGTACGGCGACCCGGACGACCCGGAGCAGTGGGAGTTCCTGCGGACGTTCTCGCCGTACCACCTGGTCGACGCCGACCGCGACTACCCGCCGGTGCTGCTGACGACCTCGACGAAGGACGACCGGGTGCACCCGGGGCACGCCCGCAAGATGGCCGCGCTGCTGCTGGCCTGCGGCAAGGACGTCACGTACTACGAGAACGTCGAGGGCGGGCACGGCGGCGCGGCCAACAACGCGCAGGCGGCGTACATGGCCGCGCTGGCCTGGACGTTCCTGGGGCAGCGGCTCGCCTGAGCCTCGCCCGGGCCTGGCCCCGGCCTGGCCCCGGCCTGGGCCTGGGCCGGGGCCTCAGGCCGCGGCGCGCTCCGCGAGCGCCTCGGCGACCCGCCCCAGGTTCGCCAGCCCGGCGCGGTGGTCGTCGGCGCTCGCCGGCTGCGCGCGCGGCGCCGACAGCAGCGTGACGGCGTCGAGCCCGGCCGCGGGCAGCCCGACCCGGCGCCACGGCTCGGCCACGGTGCGCACCAGCTCGCCGAGCAGCGGCCCGGCGCACTGCGACACCTTCGCCGGCGGCAGGCCGGCCCACAGGCCCACGCCCTTCTCGGTCGCCCGGGCCACCAGCTCCCAGGCCCGCTCGTTCCAGCCCTCCGGCCCCAGGCCGCCGAGGTCGAGGCCGACGGCGTCCGCGCCGGCCAGCACGGCGGGCGGCACGCCGACCCACGTGGCGCCGAGGTGGACCACCGCCGTCGCCCCGGCGTCGTGCACGGCGTCGACGACCGGTCGCAGGCCCTCGACGATCTCGGGGCCGGCCACCGCCCGCAGCCGCGAGTAGCCGGAGAAGGTGGGCAGGACGCCCGCGTGCACCTGGCCCAGCAGCGGCTCCGCGAGCTGGACCACCACCTCGGCGCCCGGCACCTGCGTGCGCACCTCGGCGACGTGCTCGCGCAGCCCCTCGGCGAGCGCCAGCGCGAGGTCGCGCCGGGCGCCCCGGTCGGCCAGCACCCGGTCGCCGCGGGCCGCGTAGAGCTGCGCGGCGAGCGTCCAGGGGCCCACGACCTCGACGGCGAACGGCCCGGCGTAGCCGTAGCCGGCGATCGCGAGCGCGCCCAGGTCCTCGCGGCGGAACGCCTCTGCGCGGCGCAGGTCCAGGCCCGGCCGGTCGGCGAGCTTCCAGCCGTGCGGGCCGAGCTCCACGGGCAGGTCCGCGAGCAGGGCGGCCGTGCGGCCCGTCGCGTCGGCGCCCGGGCCGCGCCCGGCGAGCTGGACCAGGAACGGGAAGGCGCCGACGCCGGTGGGCAGCTCGGCGAGGTCGCCCAGCACGACCTGCTGCGCCTCGAGGACGTCGTCCTCGCCGCCGGGCCAGGGGCCGTGCCCGCTCACCATCACCATGCGTCGTCTCCTCCTCGCGTCCCTGCTCTGCTGCGCGCGCCCTGCTGCGCCGGTCGCGCGTCCTGCTCGTGTGCTGCTCGCGTGCCCACCCTCACCACGTGTCAGCACGCGCGCACGCCATGGCCTGCGCTCGTACTGACAGGTGCCAGACCCTGGAGGGCTGTCAGTACCAGCGCACGCCATGGCCTGCGCTCGTACTGACACCTGCCGGGGGCCGGACGCCGGTACCCGGACGGCGTGGGTCAGGCGGTGGCGGCGACCGGGGCCGCGCGCCAGGCGCGGGACACCGTCGCCTGGCCCAGCACCCGCGTGCCGCGGTAGACGACGACGGACTGCCCCGCCGCGACGCCCCGCAGCGGCCGCTCCGTGAGCGCCACCTCCAGCCCCGCCCCGCCGTCCGCGCCGCGGGTGGTCCGTACCCGCGCGCCGATGGCCGCGCCGTGCGCGCGCACCTGCACCTGCGCGTCGAACCACTCCCCGTCCGCACCGGCGCCCGCACTCGCACCGGCGCCCGCACCGCCGTCGGCCGGCAGGGCGCCGGCGAACCACACGGCCCGCTCCCCCGCGATGCGGTCGACGGTGAGCAGCTCGGCGGGCCCGACGACGACCGTGTTGGTGTCGGCGCGCACGTCGACGACGTACCGAGGCCGGCCGTCGGGGGCGGGCCGGCCGAGGCCGAGGCCGCGCCGCTGCCCGACGGTGTACGCGTAGGCGCCGTCGTGCTCCCCGACGACCGTGCCGTCGGTGTCCACCACGGCGCCGGGGCGCGAGCCGAGCCGGTCGCGCAGGAAGCCGCGGGTGTCGCCGTCGGCGACGAAGCAGATGTCGTAGGAGTCGGGCTTGGCGCTCACCGACAGCCCGCGGCGGGCCGCCTCCGCGCGCACCTCGTCCTTGGACGCGAAGCCGCCGAGCGGGAACATCGCCCGCTCGAGCCGCTCCGGGCCCATGACCGCCAGCACGTAGGACTGGTCCTTCTCGGCGTTCGGCGAGCGGTGCAGCTCGCGCGCGGCGGTCCCGTCGGGCAGCGTGCGCGTGACGACCTGGGCGTAGTGGCCGGTCGCGACGGCGTCGAAGCCCAGCGCGGTGGCCTTGTCGAGCAGCGCCTCGAACTTGATGTGCTCGTTGCAGCGCACGCACGGGTTGGGCGTGCGGCCGGCCTCGTACTCGCTGAGGAAGTCCGCCACCACGGTGTGCTCGAAGCGCTCGGACAGGTCCCAGACGTAGTACGGGATGCCGAGCACGTCAGCGGCCCGGCGGGCGTCGCCCGCGTCCTCGATCGAGCAGCAGCCGCGCGAGCCGGTGCGGAACTGGTCGCGGTTGCGGCTCAGCGCCATGTGCACTCCGACGACGTCGTGGCCCGCCTCGACGGCGAGCGCCGCGGCCACCGCGGAGTCGACGCCACCGGACATCGCCGCCAGCACCCTCATGCCGCACCCCCGCGCGTCGCCGGCGCCACGGCCGCGGAGACGAGCCCCGCGGCCTGCGCGCGGGCGACCACCTGCGGCAGGGCCGCGACGAGCCGCTCGACGTCAGCCTCGGTGGACGTGGCGCCGAGGGAGAACCGCAGGGCGCCGCGCGCCTCGGCCTCGGGCAGGCCCATGGCGAGCAGCACGTGCGACGGCTGCGGCACACCGGCCTGGCAGGCCGAGCCGGTGGACGCCTGCACCCCGGCGGAGTCGAGCAGGTAGAGCAGCGAGTCCCCCTCGGCGCCCGGGAAGGTGAAGTGCGCGTTGGCGGGCAGCCGGCCCGCCGGCTCGGCGGCGGGGTCGGGGCCGCGCAGCACGGCGCCGGGGGCGACGGCGCGCACGC
>NZ_LWGM01000210.1 GCF_001750215.1 Isoptericola variabilis
GGGGGCTGCGCGGCGCCGCGGCGGCCGTCGTCGCCGGCGCCGCCGCGCTCGCCCTGGCCGCGTGCTCGGCCGGCAGCACCGCCACCGACGACGGCGCGGGCGTGACGCGCACCGACGCGACCGTCGCCGTCGGCGCCGAGCCGGTCAACCTCGACTTCACCACCACCGCCGGCGCTGCGATCCCGCAGCTGCTGCTCAACAACGTCTACGAGACGCTCGTCAAGGTGGACCAGGACGGCGAGCTGCAGCCGCTGCTCGCGGAGAGCTGGACCGTCTCCGACGACCGCACCGTCTACGACTTCACGCTGCGCGAGGGCGTGACGTTCAGCGACGGCACGCCGCTCGACGCCGACGACGTCGTCGCCTCGATCGAGCGCGTGCAGACCGACTGGACCACCAGCCTCAAGGCGAAGATGGACGTCGTCGCCGGGGCGGAGAAGGTCGACGCGACGCACGTGCGGGTCACCCTGACCCACCCGTCCAACGCGTGGCTGTTCGACATGGGCACGGCCGTGGGCGCGGTCTTCCCCGACACGCTCGACGTCGACCTGCGCACCACCGCCGTCGGCTCCGGCCCGTACGAGGTCACCGAGGTGGTCCAGGGCGACCACGTCACGCTCACCGGCCGCGACGACTACTGGGGCGGGGCGCCCGCGCTGGACACCGTCACCGTCCGGTACCTCACCGACCCCGTGGCCGCGCAGAACGCCCTGCGCGCCGGCGACGTCGACATGCTGTTCAACCTGGCGCAGGCCGACTCGGTCGACCAGCTCGCCGCCGACGCCGGCCTGCAAGTCGTGGAGGGCACCTCGACCGGCGAGGTGCTGCTCAGCTACAACAACCGCGTGGCGCCGTTCGACGACGTGCGCGTGCGCCAGGCGCTCAACCACGCGATCGACCGCCAGGCGATCCTCGACGCCACCGCCGGCGGGCACGGCACCCTGCTGGGCGCCCCGGTGCCGCCCACGGACCCGTACTACGAGGACCTGGCCGACGCCTACACGTACGACCCGGACAAGGCGCGCGAGCTGCTGGCCGAGGCCGGCGCGAGCGACCTGCACATCGCCTTCGACGTGCCGAACCGCGCGTACGCGACCTCGGCCGCCGAGGTCATCGTCTCCCAGCTCGCGGACGTGGGCGTGACCGCCGACATCGTCACCGACGAGTTCCCGGCCGTCTGGCTCGACAAGGTCTTCTCGCGCCACGACTACCAGATGACGCTGATCCTCCACTCCGAGGCGCGCGACCTGCTCACGATCTACGGCGACCCCGACTACTACGTCGGGTACGACGCCGCGCGGGTCGCGGACACCGCCGCCCGGGCCGACGCCGGCACGCCGGAGGAGTACGTCGCGGGCATGCGGGAGGTCGTGCGCACGATCGTCGCCGACGCCCCCGGCCAGGTGCTCTACCTCATGCCCAACCTCGTCGTCGCCGCCCAGGGCCTCGAGGGCATCCCCGCCAACGCCGTCACCGAGTCGATGGACCTCACCGACCTGCACTGGTCCTGAGCCCCGTCCGAGCCGAACCGCCCCCATGTCCCGTCACCTCCTGAGCCTCGCCACGCAGCTCGTGGTCACCCTCGTGGTCGCCTCGATGCTGGTGTTCCTGGTGCTGCGCGTGCTGCCCGGCGACACCGCCGCGGTCGCGCTCGGCGTGCAGGCCACGCCCGAGGCGCTCGCGGCGTGGCGGGCCGAGCACGGCACCGACGGGCCGCTGGTCGCCCAGTACCTCGAGTGGGCGGGCGGGCTGCTGCGGGGCGACCTCGGCACGTCGTTCGTCACCGGCCGCCCGATCACCCCGCTGGTCGCCGACCGCGTGCAGGTCACGCTCATCCTCGTGGGCCTGGCGATGCTGCTGGCGCTGGTGGTGGCCGTGCCGCTGGGCACCCTCGCCGCGGTGACGCAGCGGTCGGCGTGGGGCGCCCTGATCTCCGGCGCGTCCCAGGTGGGCGTGGCCGTGCCGAACTTCCTGGTCGGCGTGCTGCTCGTCTCCCTCGTGGCCGTGCGCGCCGGTTGGCTGCCCGCGGGCGGGTGGGTGCCGCCCGCCGAGGACCCCGCCGGGTTCTGGCGGCACGTCGCGCTGCCCGTGGTCGCGCTCGGGACCGTGCAGGCGGCGATCGTCACGCGGTACGTGCGCAGCGCCGTGCTCGAGGTGATGCGCGAGGACTTCCTGCGCACCGCCCGCGCGGCCGGGCGCACCCGCACCGGCGCGCTGGTGCACCACGGCCTGCGCAACGCGGGGGTGCCGGTCGTCACCGTCGTCGGCGTGCAGCTCGCGGCGCTGCTCGTCGGGGCCGTCGTCGTCGAGCGCGTGTTCGTGGTGCCCGGGCTCGGCTCGCTGCTGGTCGACTCCGTGGCCAACCGCGACCTGCTCGCGGTGCAGTCGATCGTCATGGTGCTGGTGCTGCTCGTCGTCGTGGTGAACTTCCTCGTCGACGCCCTGTACACGGTGCTCGACCCGCGCCTGCGCACCGGCGCCGGCGCGCGCGACGTCCTGACCGGGGGAGGGGCGCGATGAGCCTGCTGCAGCCCGTCGGCGTCGACGCCGACGGCCGCCGCGAGCCCGGCGTCCACGCCCAGCTCGTCGTCGGGGCGGCGCTCGTGGCCGTCGTCGTGGTGCTCGCCCTCGTCTCGCTCGTCTGGACGCCGTACGACCCGGTCCGGGCCGTGCCCGTCGACCGGCTCCAGGGCCCGTCGTCCGCGCACTGGCTCGGCACGGACCGGTTCGGCCGCGACGTGCTGAGCCAGATCATGGTGGGCGCCCGCATCTCGCTGTACGTCGGCGTCGTCGCCGTGGGCATCGGCGCGGCGGTGGGCGTGCCGGTCGGCGTGGTCGCCGGGATGCGCGGCGGCGTGCCGGGCACGCTGCTCATGCGCGGCTCCGACGTGCTGCTCGCCTTCCCGGGGCTGCTGCTCGCGCTCGTGTTCGGCGCCGCGTTCGGGGCGGGCACGACGACGGCGATGGTGGCGCTCGGCATCGGCTCGGTCCCGGCGTTCGCGCGGGTCGCGCGCTCCGGCACGCTCCGGGTGGTCCGCACCGACTACGTGCTCGCCGCCCGCGCCGCGAACCGGCCCCCGCTGGCCGTGGCGCTGCGGCACGTGCTGCCCAACGTCGCCGGGCTCGTCATCGTGCAGTGCTCGGTCAACTTCGCCCTCGCCGTGCTGGCCGAGGCCGGCCTGTCCTTCCTCGGCCTGGGCACCACGCCGCCCACGCCGTCGTGGGGCCGCATGCTCGCCGAGTCCCAGCAGTACCTCGGCACGCACGACCACCTCGCCGTGGTGCCGGGCGTCGCGATCGCCGTCGCCGTGCTCGGGTTCAACCTGCTGGGCGACGGCCTGCGCGACGTGCTCGACCCGCGCCTGAAGGGGGTGCGATGACCGCGGCCCCCGCGCTCGCCGTCCGCGACCTCGCCGTCCGCACGCGCGACCGCGCCCTGGTCGACGGCGTCTCGCTCACCGTCGCGGCGGGCGAGCGCGTCGGCCTCATCGGCGAGTCCGGGTCCGGCAAGTCGATGACGGCGCTCGCGGTCATGGGCCTGCTGCCCGACGGCGTCACGGCGTCCGGCGGCGTGGACGTCGCCGCCGAGCAAGACCTGCTCGCCCGCGGGGACCGCCGCCTGGCACCGCTGCGCGGGCAGCTGATGTCGATGGTGTTCCAGGAGCCGATGACGGCGCTCGACCCGCTGGTGCGGGTGGGCGCGCAGGTGGCCGAGGTGATGACGCTGCACGGCGCGCGGGGGCGCGTCGACGCCGCCGAGCGCGCCGTCGGGCTGCTGCGCGAGGTGGGCCTGCCGGACCCGGACCGCGCGGCGCGCGCCTACCCGCACCAGCTCTCGGGCGGCCAGCGCCAGCGCGTCATGATCGCGATGGCGCTGGCCAACGACCCGGCGCTGCTCGTGGCCGACGAGCCGACCACCGCGCTCGACGTGACGGTGCAGGCGCAGGTGCTCGACCTCATGGCCGACCTGGTCGCGCGCCGCGGCACCGGCCTGCTGTTCATCACCCACGACCTGGCCGTCGTCGCGCGCGTCTGCGAGCGCGTCGTGGTGATGCGCGACGGGCAGGTGGTCGAGTCCGGGCCGGTGGCCGAGGTGTTCGCCGACCCGCAGCACCCGTACACCCGGGGGCTGCTCGCGGCGTCGGACCTGACCGCGACGGACTCCCGGGGGCGGCTGTTCACGGTCGCGACGGCGGGCGGGTACCGGCCGGGCGCCGCGGCGGCCCCCACGGCACCGACGGCGGCGCCCGCCGCCTCGCCCGAGCCGCCGGACGGCGACAGTGCTCGCTCGACGGCGCCGGTCGTCCGCGTCCGCGACCTCACCCGCCGCTACGTGCGCTCGCGCGCGGGCTGGCACCGCCGGCCCGCCGACGTCGTCGACGCGCTGCGGGGCGTGTCGTTCGACGTCGCGCCGGGGGAGCGGTTCGGGCTCGTGGGGGAGTCGGGCTCGGGCAAGACGACGGCGCTGCGGCTGCTCGCGGGCCTCGACACCCCGACGTCGGGGGCGGTCGAGGTGGCCGGCGTGCGGCTCGCCGAGGACGGCCCCCACGGGCAGCGGCTGGCCGGCCCGCGCGAGCTGGCGCGCGTGCGCAGCGACCTGCAGATGGTCTTCCAGGACCCGATGGGCTCGCTCGACCCGCGCATGCGCGTGGGCGACGTCGTCGCCGAGCCGCTGCTGAACCCCGCCAACCGGGCGGCCCTGCCCGAGGCGGCGACGCCCGACGGCCGGCGCGGGCTCGTGGCGGAGATGCTCGCCGCGGTCGGGCTGCCCGCCGACGCCGCCGACCGCTACCCGCACCAGTTCTCCGGCGGCCAGCGCCAGCGCATCGCGATCGCCCGCGCGCTGGTGTGCCGCCCACGGGTGCTCGTCGCAGACGAGCCGGTGAGCGCGCTCGACGTGTCCGTGCGCGCCCAGGTGCTCAACCTCCTGGCCGACCTCGCCGACGAGCGCGAGCTCACCCTGGTGCTCGTCTCCCACGACCTCGGCGTGGTGCGCCACCTGTGCGACCGCGTCGCCGTGATGCGCGCCGGCGAGATCGTCGAGCAGGGCACCACGGAGCAGGTCTGGGCGGACCCGCAGCACGAATACACGCGCCGGCTCCAGGCGGCGACCCCGGTGCTCGACGTCGCCCGCCGCTGACGGAGCCGGGGCGCTCGCCGCACCGCGTGCGGCGCGACACGGCGCCGCGGGCCGCGGCCTGGCACGATGACCGCCGTGACCCGCCTGTCCCGCCGCCGCGCC
>NZ_LWGM01000211.1 GCF_001750215.1 Isoptericola variabilis
CGCGCCGACCGTGCCGACCGGGGCCGCAGGCGCTCGCCGGCGAAGCCGAGCAGCGCCGGCAGCAGCGTGAGCGACACGAGCACGGCGATGCCGACGCCGGCCGCCGCCGCGACGCCCATGACGGTGAGGAACGGGATGCCGGCGACCCCGAGGCCGACCAGCGCGATCATCACGGTGAGCCCGGCGAACACGACGGCGGAGCCCGCCGTCGCGACCGCACGGGCGACCGACTCGGCGACCTCGACGCCGTCGCGCAGCTGCTCGCGGTGGCGGGAGACCACGAACAGCGCGTAGTCGATCCCCACCGCCAGGCCGAGCATGACGGCCAGCATCGGCGTCGTGGAGTTGATCGGGCCGAGCGTGGTGGCCGCGAACAGCAGACCCATGGTGACGCCGACGCCGACGATCGCGTTGACGAGCGGCAGGCCGGCCGCCACGAACGATCCGAGGGTCACCACGAGCACCACGAGGGCGACCAGGAGACCGAGGGCCTCGAGGATGGACAGGGCGGGGAAGCCGGTGGCGAACAGCTGGCCGCCGAGAGACGCCTGGGCGCCGTCCGGCAGCGCGTCCTGCAGGTCGGCGGCGGCCTGCTCGAGCCCGCTCGTGGTGGCCTGCGTGATGGTGCCGACGTCGCCGTCGAGCTGCACGGTCAGCAGCGTCGCGTCGCCGTCCTCGTTGACGTCGGCCGGCAGCTGCTCGTCGTACGGCGAGGTCACCGCGCTCACCTGGTCGAGGTCACCGATCCGGTCGACGGCGTCCGTGACCGGACCCTCGACGTCGGCGTCCTCGATGCTGCCGCCGTCGGGCGCGATGACGATGATCTGCGCCGAGGTGCCGCTGACCTGCGGGAACGTGGCCGACAGCTGCTCGAGCGCCTGGCTCGACTCCGTGCCGGGGATGGTGACCTCGTTGTCGAGGCCCTGGTTGATCAGCACGCCCACGCCGCCGACGACGACGAGCAGGCCGACCCACAGGAGCAGCACGAGGCGGCGGGCGCGCACGGCCCACCGGCCGAGCGCGTAGAGGACTGAGGACACACCGGCTCCCCGGGATGCGACGACGGTGACGATGCACGACTGTATCCGATACAGAGACGTATCCGATACACGGGCGTATTCGACTAGGATGGCGGGATCGCCGCGGCCGAGGCCGCCAGACCCACGCCGCCGGAGAACCCCGCGCCGCCCCCGTCCACCCAGGAGACCTTGTGCCCACCGAGCTCGCCACCGTCGGGTCCGCGGACGGGCCCGACCCCCGCCCGGCGCCCCCGGCCCGCTCGGCGCGCCGCGAGCGCACCCGCGAGCGGCTGCTGGAGGCAGCGGCGTCGGTGTTCACCCGCGACGGGTTCCAGGGCGCCTCCATCGAGGCGATCTGCGACGCCGCCGGGTTCACCCGCGGGGCCTTCTACTCGAACTTCGCGAGCAAGGAAGAGCTCTTCCTCGCCCTCACCGAGCGCCAGGCGCGGCAGGCGGTGGCCGCGATCGAGGCCACCGTGGCCGGGCTCGACCGCGGCGTGGTGGGCCGCGACGGCCTCGACCGGGACGCGGTGCGCTCGGTGATCGACGCCGTGACGTGCGCGCAGGGGGCCGAGCACAGCTGGTTCGCCATCAGCGCGGAGTTCGAGCTGCTGGCGCTGCGGGACCCGGAGATCGGCGCGCGCTGGACACAGCAGGAGCAAGCCCTGCGCGCCGAGCTCGCCGCGGCGCTGGGTCGCGTGCTCGAGGGGGTCGGCGCCCGGTTCGTCGTGGAGCCGCGGGTCGCCGTCGACCTGCTCCTGGGCGCCTACGCCGACGGCGCCCGCACGGCGTTCGTCGCCGGCCGCACGACGGCGGACCCCGAGGCGCTCGAGGCGCTGGTGAACCTGCTCGTCGAGGCGCGCTGAGGCCACGCCGCCACGGCCGCCTAGCGGTCCGAGCGCGCCGCGCCGGGCGGAGCGGCGTCCGGCGCCTGCGCGGAGCTCGGTGCCTGCGCTGAGCCCGGCTGCGCCACGCCCGGCGCCTGCGCGGCGTCGCGGTCGGCGATCCGCGCGAGCATCGCGTTGTACTGGTCCAGCTCGGCGTCGCCGTCGCGGTCGGCCTTGCGGTCGCGGCGGCGCGCCTCGCGCTCGTCGGACTTCGTCCACATCACGGCGACGACGATCGCCAGCGCCACCGTCGGCATCTCGCCGATGCCCCACGCCACGGCGCCGCCGCGCTGCTGGTCCTCGATCGCGCTCAGCCCCCACGGCCGGCCGGTGTTGCCGAACCAGTCGGCGACCAGCAGCGCCGTCTGCGACATCAGCGCGACGCCGAAGAACGCGTGGAACGCCATCGTGGCGAACAGCAGCACGAGCCGCTGCGGGAACGGCGGGCGGCTCGGGCCCGGGTCGATGCCCACCAGCGCGTTGGCGAACAGGTACCCGGCGAGCGTGAAGTGCACGACCATCCACACGTGCCCCACGTGGGAGCGCAGCGACCACTCGAACAGCGGCGAGTAGTAGAAGACGATCATGCCGGCCACGAACACCACGGCGGCCACGACCGGCTTGGAGACGAACGCGCCCCAGCGCGAGTGCACGAACGCCAGCACCCACTCGCGCGGCCCGCGCGAGCCGTCCTTGCGGGCGGGCACGGCGCGCAGCAGCAGCGTGATGGGGGCCGCGAGCACGAGCAGCAGCGGCACGAGCATGGCCAGCACCATGTGCTGCACCATGTGGGCGCTGAAGAGGATCTCGCCGTAGATCGTCGGGGCGCCGTTGGTGTCCCACGCGACGATGGCGACGCCGACGACCCACGAGATCGTCCGGCCCACGGGCCAGCGGTCGCCGCGGCGGGCCAGGCGGCGCACCCAGCGCAGGTAGACGACGACGGCGGCCACGCAGGCGAACGCGAACAGGGGGTCGAGCCGCCACTCGGTGAACCAGCGTGCGGCGCTCAGCTCCGGCGGCAGGGGGTTGCCGGTGAGCTGGTAGGCGGGGCTGCCGTCGAGGGGCACGTCGTCGGGCACGGGCGGCGCCGTGGAGGACAGCGCCACGGCCACGCCGGAGACGGCGCCCATCACGGCGAGCTCGACGGTGAGCAGGCGCCAGAACAGGCCGCGCGAGGGGGCGCCGTCGGCGGCGGCGAGGCGGCCCACGACGCCGCGGCGGTGCGCCCAGCCGAGCGCGCCGAGCAGCACCATGAGCACCGCCTTGGCCAACAGCAGGACGCCGTAGCGGGTGCCGAGGCCGTCGAGGCCGCCCAGGCGGATCCAGCCGTTGAGCACGCCGCTGACCGCCACGGCCGCGAAGCACCACCCGGCGACGGGCGAGAACCGCTCGACGGCGACCTCCCAGCCGTCGCCGGCGGTCCGGCCGCGGGCGCCGCGGCCCGTGGCGGCGGCCGGCTCGGTCGTCGTGCCGGGACGCGCGACGACCAGCGCGGCGATGGCCCCGAGCCCGCCGACCCACAGGGCCGCGCCGACCAGGTGCAGGAACATCGCCCCGGTGGCGAGCGTGTGGTTGGCGGCGCCGGCGGCGTGGCCGGTCGAGGCCTGGAACGCGAGGGCGGCCAGCGGCACCAGCGTGCTCCACAGGGCACCGGTCGCGCCGCGCACCGCCAGCGCGAGCGCGGAGGTGACGGCGGCGAGCAGCACGATGGTCAGCCACGTGCGGCCCAGCTCGATGCTGGTGAGGAACTGCCCGAGGCCCGCGCCGAAGCCCTCGGCGTCGAGCGGCGTGCCGGAGACGTTGGAGTAGCGCAGCACCAGGCCCAGCACGCCGACCAGCGCCCAGGCCATCGCGGCGGCGCCCGCCGTCGACAGGGCGAGGTCGCGCAGCCGCCCCGCCGGCAGCAGCGTGGCGGCGGCCACCAGCGCACCGAGCGCCACCGACCCGGCGAGCTCGCTGAGCACCGTGGTGAGGGGCAGCCCCCAGCGCACCACGGCGCCCGGGTCGGCGAACCCGGACAGCGCCGCGAACGCGCCGCTGAACCCGCCGCCGACGAGCACGGCGAGCAGGGCGACGACGACGGCGATCGGCCCGGCCGCGACGAGCCACGCGGGGCGCGGCGCCACGGTGGTGGCAGCGGTGGAGGGGGCGCGGGTGGTCACCGTTCCAGCCTAGGTGCCGGTGCGCGCCCGGCCGCCGCCGGGGCCGCCACTGTGACGCACCTCCCCGGCGCCGCCCTCCCCGCAGACGGTTCCGGGTCCCTGGCGGTCCGAGACGCAGGGGTCTGTCTCGGACCACCAGGGACCCGGAACATGCAGGCGGCGGGTCAGCTCCAGACGAGGCCGCGGGCCGGGTCCTCGAGCACCTTCGCGACGTCGGCCAGGAACCGGGCGCCGAGCTCGCCGTCGACGAGGCGGTGGTCACCGCTGAGCGCGAGCTGCGTGACCCAGCGCTTCTTGATCTTGCCCTTGTGGACCCACGGGACCTGGCGGATCGCGCCGAAGGCGAGGATCCCCGCCTCCCCCGGGTTGAGGATCGGCGTGCCGGTGTCGGTGCCGAACACGCCCACGTTCGTGATGGTGAACGTGCCGTCGCTCATGGCCGCGGGGGTGGTGCGGCCGGCGCGGGCGGTGGCGGTGAGGTCGCCGATCGCCTGCGCGAGGCGCAGCAGGTCGAGCGTGTGGGCGTCCTTGATGTTGGGCACGACCAGGCCGCGCGGGGTCGCCGCGGCGATGCCGAGGTTTACGTAGTGCTTGTAGACGATCTCCTGGGCGGCGTCGTCCCAGCTCGCGTTGATCTCCGGGTGCCGCCGGACCGCCAGCAGCACCGCCTTGGCGGCGATCAGCAGCGGCGTGACGCGCACGCCGGCGAAGTCGCGGTCCTCCTTGAGCGCCGCGACGAGTTTCATCGTCCGGGTCACGTCGACCGTCTGGAACACGGTGAAGTGCGGCGCGGTGAAGGCGCTCGCCACCATCGCCTCGGCCGTGCGCTTGCGGACGCTCTTGATCGGCACGCGGGTCTGGCGGCCGTCCGCGGTCACCGAGCCGGACGCGAGCCACGGCTGGTCGTCGTCCGGGTAGGTGGCCAGCGCCTGCGGCCGGGCCGCCTCGCTGTGCGCGACGACGTCCTCGCGCGTCACGATCCCGCCAGGCCCGGTGGGGTGCACCGACGCGAGGTCGACGCCGAGGTCCTGGGCGAGCTTGCGCACCGGCGGCTTGGCCAGCACGCGCGCGCCGTCGCCGGCGGGCAGGGAGATCGTGCCGCCGTCGGGCGCGACGCGGCGGGCGGGCTCCGCGGCCGACGGCGTGACGACGGCGGC
>NZ_LWGM01000212.1 GCF_001750215.1 Isoptericola variabilis
GGCGGCCCGCACGGGCGCGACGGACCTGCCGGCGTCGTACGCGCAGCTCGCCCGCGGCGCCGCCCGCCGCGCCGTCGCGAGCCACCGGATCGACGACGCCGCGGCCCAGCGGCTGCTCGACGTCCTCGGCGCCCACCGCCCGGCGGACGACTGACCTCACCCGGGCGTGCCGGTTGTCAGCACGAGCGCAGGCTCCGGCCTGCGCTCGTGCTGACAACCCCGAGGGAGTGACCGGTACCTCTCGGACGGGTGACCGAGACCCCGGATCGTGGCCGTCCGGCGCCGGTAGGATCGGCTGGTGACCTCCGCCGAGAACACCCCCGCTCCCGACGCCGACGACCTGCCCGAGCAGCTGCGCGTCCGCCGCGAGAAGCGCGAGCGGATCATCGCCGCCGGGGGCGAGGCCTACCCGGTGGGCGTGCCCGTCACGCACACGATCGAGCAGGTCCGCGAGTCCTACGCGCACCTCGAGGCCGGCCAGGAGACCGAGGACGTCGCGGGCGTCGCCGGCCGCGTCGTGTTCCTGCGCAACACCGGCAAGCTGTGCTTCGTCACGCTGCAGGACGGCGCCGGCCACCGCCTCCAGGCGATGCTGAGCCAGAAGGAGGTCGGCGAGGAGCGGCTGGCCGCCTTCAAGACCGACGTCGACCTCGGCGACCACCTGTTCGTGCACGGCCGCGTCGGCTCGTCGCGCCGCGGCGAGCTGAGCGTCTTCGCCGACGAGTGGCAGATCGCCGCCAAGGCGCTGCGCCCGCTGCCGGTGCTGCACAAGGACCTCAGCGAGGAGTCGCGCGTCCGCCAGCGGTACGTCGACCTCATCGCGCGCCCGGCCGCGCGGGACATGGTGCGGCTGCGCGCCGGCGTCGTGCGCTCGATGCGCGACAACTTCCACCGGCGGGGATATCTCGAGGTCGAGACCCCGATGCTGCAGACGATCGCCTCCGGCGCGGCGGCGCGTCCGTTCGAGACGCACATGAATGCCTATGACATCGACCTCTATCTGCGAATCGCCCCGGAGCTTTTCCTGAAGAAGGCGGTCGTGGGCGGCGTCGAGCGCGTCTTCGAGATCAACCGCAACTTCCGCAACGAGGGCGCGGACTCCACGCACTCGCCGGAATTCGCGATGCTCGAGGCGTACGAGGCCTACGGCGACTACGACACGATGGCCGAGCTCACCCAGGACCTCGTGCAGACCGCCGCGCAGGAGGTCCTCGGCGGCACGCTGGTGACGCTCGCGGACGGCGAGGAGTACGAGCTCGGCGGGCAGTGGGCGCAGCTGACCATGTACGGCTCGCTCTCGGAGGCGCTGGGGGAGGAGATCACTCCCGAGACGTCGGTCGAGGACCTGCTGAAGATCGCCGCCAGGCTGGACGTGGACGTCGAGCGGAAGGCCGTCAACCACGGCAAGCTCGTCGAGGCGCTGTGGGAGCACCAGGTGGGTGACCACCTGAGCGCCCCGACGTTCGTGCGGGACTTCCCGGTGGAGACCTCACCGCTGACGCGCGACCACCGCAGCGTCCGCGGCCAGGTGGAGAAGTGGGACCTGTACGTGCGCGGGTTCGAGCTCGCCACCGCCTACTCCGAGCTCGTGGACCCGGTGATCCAACGCCAGCGCTTCGAGGCGCAGGCGCTGCTCGCCGCGGCCGGCGACGCCGAGGCCATGAAGCTCGACGAGGACTTCCTCACCGCGATGGAGTACGCGATGCCCCCGGCCGGCGGCATGGGCATGGGCGTCGACCGCCTGCTCATGGCGCTGACCGGGCTGGGGATCCGCGAGACCATCCTGTTCCCGCTCGTGAAGCCGCAGGCCTGAGGACCACGAGGTCACCGTCATGAACCCGGACGTCATCACCGCGTCGCTCATCGCGCTCGCGCCCTCGGTGGGCGTGGGCCTGCTCTTCTGGTTCGCGATGCGCAAGATCTTCCGCGCCGACCGCAACGAGCGCGAGGCGCTCGCGCGGCTCGACGCGGAAGACGCGCGGCGCGCCCAGGAATCGGCCGGGCCGGCCGGTTCCACGTCGTCCCCGGAATGACGCCCGGCGCAAATACCTTTCACATCGACGGCTAAGGCGCACGCATTAGGGAAATGACCCGCGCGTCGCGTTGACACCGGAATACGCTGCGGCCATGCTCAATGCGTCGTAGACATTCCTGCCGTTGAAAGGCGGTCCTTCGTGGTCCAGAAGACTCAGGTCGTTCTCATCGACGACATCGACGGCGCGGAGGCGGAGGAGACCGTCTCTTTCGCTCTCGACGGCGTCACCTACGAGATCGACCTCAGCTCGGCGCACGCCGCCGAGCTGCGTGACGCGTTCGCGACGTGGATCGGCCACGCTCGCAAGACGGCCACGCGCACGGGCGCCCGTCCCAGCGGCAGCGCCCCCCGCCGCACCGGTACCGACCGTGCGCAGCTCGCGAAGATCCGCGAGTGGGCCAAGGAGAACGGCTACCAGGTCTCCGACCGCGGCCGCATCTCGTCCGAGGTCATGAACGCCTTCGAGGCGGCGCACTGATCTCGCGCTGACCCCGGCCGGCGGCGCCTGCGCCGCCGGCCCGCACCGCGCCCCGGCCGGGTCCCGCCCCGCCGGGGCGCTGTGCTGTTCGGGCGCGTCGGCGGAGGGTGCGCGCCGCCGCGGCCTGCGGGCGCCGCGCGCCGCAATAGGCTTCTCGCCATGACGTCTGACCGGGCCGCGACCCGCGCCCTGTGGATCGGCACCTACCAGCCGGAGGGCGCCGCTCCCGGTTCCGGCGAGGGCGTCTGGCGCGTGGACGTCGACCTGCGCACCGGCGCCCTCGGCGAGCCGCGGCTCGCGGTCGCGCTGCCCGCGCCGTCGTTCCTGGCGCTGCACCCCTCGGGCCGCACGCTGTACGCGGTGGGGGAGGACGACCCGGGCACGCTCACCGCGCTCGAGGTGCTCGACGGCGCGGACGCCGGCGGCGGTCCCGGCGGCGACCCCGCGGGCGGGGACGCGCCCGCCACGCTGCTGGCCGCCGTCGGCTCGGTCGCCTCGGGCGGGGCGTTCCCCTGCCACGTGCTGGCGCTCGACGGCGAGGTCTGGGTGGCCAACTACGGCGACGGCGTCGCCGCCCGGCTGCCGGTCGACCCGGCCACCGGCGTGCCCGCCGCCGAGGGCGTCGCCACGTTCCGCCACCACGGGTCCGGCCCGGTCACCGACCGGCAGGAGGGCCCGCACGCCCACTTCGTCCACCCCGGCGAGGCCGACGAGGTGCTGGTGAGCGACCTCGGCACCGACGAGCTGCGGCGCTACCCCACGGGCGGCCCGGGCGACGCCGGCGAGGACGCCGCGCGCACCGTCCCGCTGCCGCCCGGCACCGGCCCGCGGCACGCCGTGCGGTGCGCCGGCCACCTCGTCGTCGTCGGCGAGCTCGACGGGCGGGCGCACGTGCTGCTCCCGCAGCCCGACGGCGGGTACGAGCACCTCGGCTCGGCGCCGCTGACCGACCTCGAGGCCACGCTGCCCGAGGGCACGCCGGTGCAGGCCGCGCACGTCACGACGAGCCTCGCGGCGCCCGACGAGGCGCTGTACGTGGGCGTGCGCGGCCCGGACGTGCTCGCGGTGCTCGGCGTGACGCCCGCCGGCGTCGAGGCTGGGCCCGGGGCCGTGCTCGACGGCGTCCGCTGGGCGCACCGCGCCGACGTGCCGCTGGGCGAGGGCGCCTGGCCGCGCCACCACGCGGTCGTCGACCGTGGTGCGACGCGCACCGAGGACGGCGGGCCGGGCGCGCTCGCGGCGCACGAGGACCTCGTCGTCGTCGCGCTGCAGGGCACCTCCGAGCTGGTCTCCGTGCGCGTGGACCCGCGCACCGGCGCGGGCGAGGTGGTGCACCGGCTGCCGATGCCGACGCCGCCCGCGTGCGTGCTGGAGGCGTGGTGACGCAGCCGCGGCCCGCCGGCCGCGGGCCGCGCGTGGCGATGCTCTCGGTGCACACCTCGCCGCTCGACCAGCCGGGCACCGGCGACGCCGGCGGCATGAACGTCTACGTGCTCGAGCTGGCGCGCGCGCTGGCCCGCTGCGGCGCCCAGGTGGAGGTCTACACGCGCGCGACGTCGTCGGCGCAGCCGCCGGTGGTCGACGCCGAGCCGGGCATCCGCGTGCTGCACGTGCCCGCCGGCCCGTTCGAGGGGCTCGACAAGAACGACCTGCCCGGGCAGCTGTGCGCCTTCACCGCGGGCGTGCTGCGCGCCGAGGCGCACCGGCCGGAGGGCTGGTACGACGTCGTGCACACCCACTACTGGCTCAGCGGCCAGGTCGGCTGGCTCGCCGCCGAGCGCTGGGACGTGCCGCTCGTGCACACGATGCACACCATGGCGAAGGTGAAGAACGCCGCGCTGGCGCCGGGCGACGCCCCCGAGCCGCGGGGCCGGGTCATCGGCGAGGAGCAGGTCGTCGGCGCGGCCGACGCGCTCGTCGCCTCCACCCGCGAGGAGGCCGCCGACCTCGTCGAGCGCTACGGGGCCGACCCCGACCTGGTGCACGTGGTGGCACCGGGCGTGGATCTGGGCACGTTCACCCCGCTGGAGGGCGGGGCGGCCGCCCGGCGGGCGCTGCGCGCGCGCCTGGGGCTGCCGCTGGACCGCCCCGTGGTGCTGTTCGCCGGCCGCGTCCAGCTCCTCAAGGGCCCCGACGTGCTCGTGCGCGCGCTGCCGCTCCTGACCGGCGCGGCCGGTGCCGACGGCGGCGGGGCCGACGGTGGCGGTGACGACGACGCCGGGGCCGACGGCGCGGGCGCCGCGGGCGCGCCGCTGCTCGTCGTCCTCGGCGGGGCCAGCGGGCGCGCGACGGCGGTGCGGGAGCTCGAGGCGCTCGCCCACCAGGTGGGCGTGCGGGACCGGGTGCGCGTGCAGCCCCCGGTGCCGCGGCCGGAGCTGGCCGACTGGTACCGCGCGGCCGACGTCGTCGCGGTGCCCTCGCACAACGAGTCGTTCGGCCTCGTGGCCGCCGAGGCCCAGGCCTGCGGCACGCCCGTGGTCGCGGCGGCGGTGGGCGGCCTGCGCACCGTCGTCGTCGACGGCGTCTCCGGCGTGCTCGTGCCCGACCACCGACCGCAGTCGTGGGCGCGGGCGATCGGCGACCTGCTCGCCGACCCCGAGCGCCGGGCCGCGCTGGGCGCGGGGGCGCGGCGGGCCGGCGAGCGGTTCTCGTGGG
>NZ_LWGM01000213.1 GCF_001750215.1 Isoptericola variabilis
CCCCGGCCGGCGCGGTCGACGCCCCCGCCGCGCCCCGGGCGGCCGCGCCCGGGCCGGGCCTGCCCCTCGACCTCGTCTTCCTCGACCCGCCCTACGACCTGGCCGAGGAGGCGCTCGCGGCCGTGCTCGGCCACCTCGCCGCGCCGGGCGTGCTCGCCCCGGAGGCCGTCGTCGTCGTCGAGCGCTCCACCCGCAGCCCCGAGCCGGCGTGGCCCGCCGGGCTCGTGCCACTGGCGCGCAAGGACTACGGCGAGACCGCCGTGCACTACGCCGAGCCAAATGCCCCCGCCGCCTGACGCCGCGGCATACCGTGACCGCGTGACCATCGCCGTGTGCCCCGGGTCCTTCGACCCGTTCACCCTCGGCCACCTCGACGTCGTGCGGCGCGCCCGTCGCCTGTTCGACGTCGTCGTGGTGGGGGTCGCCAGCAACGCCAGCAAGAACGCCCTCCTCACGCCGCCGCAGCGCGTCGAGGTGGCGCGCGCGGCCCTGGCCGCCGACCCGGGGACGGCCGACGTGCGCGTCGAACTCGTGCCCGGCCTGCTGGTGGACTTCTGCCGCGAGCTGGGCGCCGCGGCGGTGGTCAAGGGCCTGCGCGGCGGGGCGGACTACGACCACGAGGTGCCCATGGCGCTGATGAACCGGCACCTGACCGGGCTGGAGACGGTCTTCGTCACGGGCGACCCCGCGTACGCCCACGTGGCGTCGTCCCTCGTCAAGGACGTCGCGCGGTTCGGCGGGGACGTCGCCGACCTGGTCCCGGCGGCCTCCGCCGCGGCCGTGGCGGCGGCGCTGAGGCAAGCACGAGAGCAGCAGGAGCAGCGATGAGCCAGAACAGGACCACCTCCGACCAGCCGGCACAGGGCATGACGCCGACGGACGTGCTCGACGTGCTCGAGGAGCTCGCCGGGCTGATCGAGAACGCGCGGCCGCTGCTGATGTCCTCCGACGTGCGCGTGGACCGCGACCAGGCCCTCGGGCTCGTCGACGAGCTGCGCGGCGGGCTGCCCGGCGCCATCGAGCAGGCGGACACGATGCACTCCCAGGCCGCGGAGGAGCTCGAGGAGGCCCGCCGCTCGGCGGAGGAGACCATCGTGCAGGCGCGCCAGCGGGCGATGGAGCTGGTGCAGCACGAGCAGGTGGTCGCTCAGGCGAAGGCGCGCGCGGCCGAGATCGTCGCGGAGGCCGAGCAGCAGGCTGCCCGGCTGCGGGCCGACGCCGACGACTACTGCGACCGGCGGCTCGCCGACTTCGAGCGGGACCTCGAGGGGCTCGTCGGCCAGGTGCGGGCCGGGCGGGCCAAGCTCGCCGAGCGGCTCGAGCCCGAGCCGGCGGAGCGCGTGCGCCGCGACCGCGACGCCACCGCCTGAGGGGGGCGGGACGCCGCCGGCCGGCCGGGACTCTGCGGGCGGCCGTGCGCCGGGGTGGTCGGCGTCACGCCGGCCGCGCGTTGGCCGCTCCCGGGCGATGACCTAGACTGGTGCGCTGGCCCGCGTCCCGGGGACATCCGTGACCGGCCTGCCGACCCCCTTGCCGAAACCCTCCTCGACCTGCCCGGAGACCGCCATGAGCACCGAACCCCGTTCGCCGCTCGTGCTCGACACGCACGAGCTGTCGCGGCGACCCGGCACGATGGCCGAGGTCGCCCGCGTCGTCAAGGCGCCCGCCGACCTCGGCACCGCCGTCATCGGCATCCCGGAGGGCTCCGACCTCACGGTCGGGGTGCGCCTGGAGTCGGTCATGGAGGGCGTCCTCGTGACCGGTGTCGTGCGAGGCACCGCGGCGGGGGAGTGCGTGCGCTGCCTCGAGCCGCTCAGCGAGGAGCTCACCGTCCGGGTGCAGGAGCTGTTCCTCTACCCGGAGCGCGCCCGCGCCGCCGAGGACATGGGCGACGACGAGGACGAGCAGTACGTCCTCGAGGAGGATCTGGCCGACCTCGAGCCCGCGGTTCGGGATTCGGTCGTCACTGCACTACCATTTCAACCGCTGTGTCGGCCGGACTGCCCTGGCCTGTGCTCCGAGTGCGGTGCACGGCTCGCGGACGACCCTGATCACCACCATGACGTCGTCGACCCCCGTTGGTCGGCGTTGCAAGCCATGCTCGAGCAGTCGAGCGTGACCGACGAGACGAAAGAGAGCTAGCCGTGGCTGTTCCCAAGCGCAAGATGTCGCGCAGCAACACCCGTGCGCGTCGCTCGCAGTGGAAGACCACCGCGGCGACCCTCACGACGTGCCCGAACTGCAAGGGGCAGAAGCTGTCCCACGCTGCGTGCCCGACCTGCGGCACGTACAAGGGGCGTCAGTACGCCGAGGCGCTGCGCACCGAGCACGCGGGCTGACATGCCCGTGAACGGCACGGCTGCATCATCGATGCCGGCGCCGACCGCTCTTCTCGAGAAGCTCGGGGTCCACCTGGACCCCGAGCTTCTCGTCCTTGCGCTGACGCACCGGTCGTTCGCGCACGAGGCCGGCGGCATCCCCACCAACGAGCGCCTGGAGTTCCTGGGCGACACCGTGCTGGGGCTCGTGGTGACCGAGGCGCTCTACCGGCGCCACCCCGAGCTGTCCGAGGGCGAGCTCGCGAAGATGCGCGCCGCAACGGTCTCGCAGCGGTCCCTTGCCGCCATCGCCCGCCGCCTCGAGCTGGGCCGGTACGTGCTGCTCGGCAAGGGCGAGACGCGCACGCGCGGCTTCGACAAGGACTCGATCCTGTCGGACACGGTCGAGGCGCTCATCGGCGCCACCTACCTCTCGCACGGCCTCGAGACCGCCCGCGAGCTGGTGCTGCGGCTCGTCGACACCACGCTCGACGCGGCCGCGGGGATGGGGGCCGGCCTCGACTGGAAGACGTCGCTGCAGGAGGCCGCGGCCCTGCGCGGCTTCGGCGCGCCGGTCTACGAGGTGACCTTCGAGGGGCCCGAGCACGCCCGCGTCTTCCACGCGTCCGTGACGGCCGGCCCGGTGCTGGGCCTCGGCCAGGGCACGGCCAAGAAGCACGCCGAGCAGGCCGCCGCCGAGCAGGCGTACCGCGCGCTGCAGGCGCTGCCCGTCGAACCCGCCGACGGGACGCCGCCCGCCCGTGCCTGAGCTGCCCGAGGTCGAGACCGTCCGCGACGGGCTCGCCCGCCTCGTCGTGGGCGCCCGGGTGCGCGACGTCGAGGTGCTGCGCGACTACAGCGTGCGCCGGCACGACGGCGGCCCGGGCGCGTTCGCCGACCAGCTGCGCGGCCGGCGCCTGGCCGCGGCCGCCCGGCGCGGGAAGTTCCTCTGGCTGCCGGTGGGGCAGGACGCCGCGCTCCTGGCGCACCTGGGCATGTCCGGGCAGCTGCTCGTGCGCGACGGCGCCGACCCGTGGGTGCACCCGCACCTGCGGGTGCGGATGCACCTCGAGGACGCGCCGTCGGGCGCCACGGCCCTCGACTTCGTCGACCAGCGCACCTTCGGCCACCTCGCCGTCGTCGACCTGGAGCCCACGCCCGACGGCGCGCCGGGCGGCCTCGGCGCCGACCTGCCCGCCGTCCCCGAGTCCGTCGCCCACATCGCGCGCGACCTGCTCGACCCCGTCCTCGCGGCGGGCACCCCCGGGCGCGAGGCGGTCGTGGCGGCGGTCCGCCGCCGGCGCACCGGGATCAAGCGCGCGCTGCTGGACCAGACGGTGGTCTCCGGCATCGGCAACATCTACGCCGACGAGGCGCTGTGGCGCGCGCGGCTGCACTTCGCCCGCGCCACGGACGCGATGCGCCCGGGCGACGTGCGCCGCGCGCTCGACGCGGCGGAGGAGGTCATGCGCGAGGCGCTGGTGCAGGGCGGCACGAGCTTCGACTCCCTGTACGTGAACGTCAACGGCGCGTCGGGCTACTTCTCCCGGTCGCTGGCCGTCTACGGCCGCGAGGGGGAGCCGTGCCCGCGCTGCGGCACGCCCGTGCGCCGCGACGCGTTCATGAACCGCTCGGCGTTCACCTGCCCGGTGTGCCAGCGCCGCCCGCGCAACGGCCGGTGGTGACAAACCGGTGGTGACAGGCCGGTGGTGACAGGCCGGCGGTGCCGGCGCGGGCCCGTCAGCGCTCGACGACGTTGCGCAGCCGCGCGGCGCCCCCGGCCTTCCAGGCCCGCACCTGCTCGGTGAGGAACTGCTGGGCCTGCTGCGGGCGCCCGCCGGCCACGTGCGGCGTGATGATGACGTTCGGGGCGTCCCACAGCGGGGACTCGGCCGGCAGCGGCTCGGTCTCGGTGACGTCGAGCGCCGCCCCGGCCAGCCGGCCGTTCGCGAGGGCGTCGACGAGCGCGGCCTCGTCCACCGTGGCGCCGCGGCCCACGTTGACGAACCGCGCGTGCGCCGGCAGCAGCGCGAGCCGGTCGGCGTCGAGGGCGTGCTTGGTCTCCTCGGTGGCGGGCAGCACGGACACGAGCACGTCGGTGCTCCGCAGCAGCTCCGGCAGGCCGGGCTCGTCGACGACGGGGAAGCCGGCACGCTCGCCGGCGGTCCCCGCCACGCCCGTGACCCGCGCGCCGAGCGCCGCCAGCAGCGGGGCGAGGCGCTGCCCGATCGAGCCGAAGCCCCAGATCGTCACGCGGGCGCCGTCGAGCGTGAAGGTGCGCCCCTCCTCGGCCGAGGCCTGCTCCTTGCCGAGCGCCCGGTCCCAGACGTGGTCGCGCTGGGCGGCCAGCGAGCGGTCGAGGCGGCGCACCGTGGCCAGCACGAGCGCCAGGGCGTGCTCGGCCACGGTCGAGTCGTGCAGCCCGCGCCCCGAGGAGACGACCACCTCCGGCGCGAAGCCGGCGCCCAGCGCGACGTCCGGGCCCGCCGACAGGGTCTGCACCCAGCGCAGCCGCGTCAGCCGCCGCGCGGCGTCCTCGAGGACGCGCGGCGGCGTCGACCACGTGACGAGCGCCTCGGCGTCGAGGTGCTCGTCGGGGATCGGCTCCCGCATGACGTAGGGGACCGCGACGTCCGCCGGGTCGTCGAGGTCGGGGACGATGTCGAACGGGACGTTGCCGGGGACGAGGATCTTCACGCGTCGCGACGTTACCGTGCGGCCTCCTGCGCCGCGGCCCAGGCGTAGGTCGGCACGTCGCGCAGCAGGTCGGCGTGCCGCCCGCGCGCGACGACGGTCGCGGGCGCGCCGCCGTCCGCCGCGCCGAGCAGCAGCACCTCGTCCGCCCCCG
>NZ_LWGM01000214.1 GCF_001750215.1 Isoptericola variabilis
CCGCCGAGGCGCGCGCCGCCGCGGCCCGCAGCCTCGCCGAGCGCCAGCGCACCGCCGTCGCCGCCGAGCGCCTGCGCATCGCCCGCGAGATGCACGACGTGCTCGCGCACTCCCTGTCGGCGATCACCGTGCAGGCCGGGGTGGGCCTGCACCTGCTCGACCGCGACCCCGGCCAGGCGCGCACCGCGCTGGCGAACATCCGCGACACCAGCCGGCAGGCGCTCGACGAGGTCCGGCTCGTGCTCGGCGTGGTGCGCGCGGGCGGCGAGGAGCCGGGCGACGGCGCCGGGGACCCGGACGCCGCCGTTGTCGCCGCGCCGCTCGCGCCGACGTGGACGCTCGCGGCCCTGCCGCGCCTCGTCGAGCTCGCCGGCACCGCGTCCCTGGCCCCGCGCCTCGAGGTCGACCCCGCCGCCGGCGCGCTGCCCGAGCACCTCGCGGGCGTCGTCTACCGGGTCGTGCAGGAGTCGCTGACCAACGTGCGCCGGCACGCGCCGGCGGCCACCCGCGTCGACGTCGCCGTCCGCATCGAGGGCGGCCGCGTCGTCGTCACCGTGGAGGACGACGGCGGCCCCGCACCGGCGTCGCCACGGGGCCCCGCGTGCTACGGCCTGCTCGGCATGCGCGAGCGGGTCGAGGGCGCGGGCGGCACGCTCGACGCCGGTCCGACGGCGGCCGGCTGGCGCACGCGCGCGGAGCTGCCGTGGCTCGGGGCGGCCGCGCCGGGAGGCACGCGGCCCGAGACGCCCGACGCCGAGGAGGTCCCGTGATCGACGTGCTGCTCGCCGATGACCAGGCGCTGGTGCGCGGCGGGTTCCGCGCCCTGCTCGACGCGGAGGACGACGTGCGCGTGGTCGGCGAGGCCGCCACCGGGGACGACGCGGTGGCGCTCGCGCTGCAGCACCTGCCGGACGTCGTCCTCATGGACGTGCGCATGCCGGGCGCCGACGGGCTGGCGGCGACCCGCCGCATCGTCGCCGACCCCCGGGCGGCGGGCGTGCACATCGTCGTGGTGACCACGTTCGAGCTCGACGAGTACGTGGCCGAGGCGATCCGGGCGGGCGCGTCCGGGTTCCTGGTCAAGGACACCGAGCCCGCCGACCTGGTGCGCGCCGTGCGGGTCGCGGCGCGCGGGGACGCGCTGCTGTCCCCCACGGTGACCCGCCGGCTGCTGGCCCGCGTCGCCCTCGCGACGCGCGACGTCGCGGCGCCGGCCGCCCTGGCCGACCTCACCCCCCGCGAGCGGGAGGTGCTCGTCGAGGTGGCGCGCGGGCTGTCGAACGACGAGATCGCGCGGGCCCTGCACCTCTCGGAGTCCACGGTGAAGACGCACGTGTCCCGGGTGCTCACCAAGCTCGGCGCCCGCGACCGCGCCCAGCTCGTGGTGGTCGCGTACGAGGCGGGGCTGGTGCGGCCGGGCTGGGCCGGCTGACCGGGACGGCCGCGGCCGCGCCGGACGGCACGTGGGACGGCACGTGGGACGGCACGTGGACTGCACGGGGACGGCACGAGACGGCACCCCGGGACCACGGAGGTCGGCACGCCGGGCCGACGACGTGCCGCCCGCCGCCGACGAGGGTGGGTGGTGCGGCCGACGGTCGGCCGCACGAGGAGGTCGTCATGCTCACCGACGCAGCCACGCTCGTGGCGCACCCCGGCTGGTACGCCGCCCAGGGCGGCGGCCCCGGCTGGTGGATCGTCTTCCCGATCCTGTGGTTCCTGCTGTTCGCCACGGTCGTCTTCCTGATCGCGCGGCGCGCCCGCCGCGGCTGGGGTCCGGGCGGGCCGTACCGCGGCTCCGGACCCGACCCGGCCGCCGTCCTGGGCGAGCGGTTCGCCCGCGGCGAGATCGACGAGGCCGAGTACCGCACGCGGCTCGCCGTCCTGCGCCCCGAGGGCCGCTGAGGACCGCGGCCCGGAAGGCGTCAGGGTCGGTTCCGGTATCGCGGGATGCCGGAACCGACCCTGACGCGATCGCGCCGCCGGTCAGGACGCGGTGAGGAACTCGTGCATCAGGGGGCCGGACGTCGTCGAGCCGCGCTCACCGGTCTCCACGAACACCGCGACGGCGAGGTCGCCCGCGATCGCGATCATCCAGGTGTGCTGCTGGGCGCCGTCGGCCCCGTACTGGGCGGTGCCGGTCTTGGCGCCGACGATGCCGGGCACGTCCTGCAGCGCGCTCGCGCTGCCGTCCGTGACGACGGCGTGCATGAGGTCGCGCAGCGTGGCCGCCTCGTCCTCGGTGAGCCTCGACTCGGGCACGGGGCTGGCGGAGGCCGACACCGCCGCGTCCGGGTCGTCCGACGCGCCCGCCGAGGCGGAGGCGTCGCCGGAGGCCGCGGCCGGCGACGCCGCGGCGGACGCACCGCCGTCGGCGGCCTCGGCCGCCTCCTCGCCGCCCTCGCCCTCGGCCGCGACGGGCTGCACGAGCACCGGCGCGACACGGTGGCCGGCGGCCACGCTC
Organism: Isoptericola variabilis; assembly: GCF_001750215.1. Lineage (GTDB taxonomy): Bacteria > Actinomycetota > Actinomycetes > Actinomycetales > Cellulomonadaceae > Puerhibacterium > Puerhibacterium variabilis_A. The sequence continues at coordinate 2,465 of NZ_LWGM01000214.1, forward strand.
GCGGCGACGGTGGCCATGGTCAGCGGGGAGACCTCGATGCGGTCCTGGCCGATGAGGCTGGCCGCGTGCTGGGTGGCGTCGGCGTCGGTGGGCACGTTGCCGAAGAACGCCGGCGCGCCGAGCGCGGACTCCACGCCCAGGCCCAGGTCGGCGGCGGCATCGTGCAGCTGCTGCTGGGAGACGGTGTCGTGCTGGCCGATCATCGCCGTGTTGCACGAGTGCGCGAACGCCGTGCGGAACGCCACGTCCCCCGTGGCCGACGCCGGGTACTCGGGCACGTTGGCGAACCGGCGCCCGCCCACGGTGATGGTCTCGGGGCAGCTCACGGTGGTGTCGGGGGCGATGCCCGCCCGGGCGAACGCCAGCGCGTCCACCACCTTGAACGTCGAGCCGGGCGCGTACTTGCCCAGCAGGGCGGTGTTGTAGCCCTCGCTGCCCGGGCCCGACGCCGCGGCGAGCACCTCGCCCGTCGACGGCCGCACGGCGACGATCGCGCTCGCCGGCTCCTGGTCGGCCAGCACCCGCTCGGCCCGCTCCTGCAGCCCGACGTCGAGAGTCGTCTGCAGCGGCGTCCCGGGCTCGGCCTCCTGCCGGTAGAGCTCGCGCGGCTCGCCGTCCTGCGTCTCGGCGGTGACGACGACGCCGGGCGTGCCGGCGAGCTGCTCGTCGTACTGCCGCTGCAGGCCGGACAGGCCGGTGACGTCCCCGGCCACGACGCGGCCCTCGGACTCCTCGACGATCTCGGCGGTCGCGTCGCCGGCCCGCCCGAGCACCGGCCGGGCGAACGTGGAGGTCGGCGCCAGCTCCATGGTGTCCTCGACGGCCACGACGCCGGGGATCCCGGTGGCCGCCGCGACGTCGACCACCGGGGCCTCCTGGCGCACCGTGATCGCCTCGACGAACGCCTTGTCCCCCGCCCCGGCCACCTTCTGGGCGTACGCGGCCGGGTCCATGGCCGTGCCGCCCTCGGTGACCAGCTCGGCGAGCGCCACGGCCGAGGACTCCCACGCGTCCGCGCCGACGCGCGTCTTGTCGATGCCCAGTCGCCAGACCTCGCGCGCGGTGACGATCGGCTGCCCGGCGCCGTCGAGGATGTCGGCCCGGTCGGCCTGGACCCGGCTCACCGCGAGCCGCTCGCCGCCCTCGAGCTCCGGCGCGAGGATCGCCGGCGTCCACGCCACCGACCACGCGCCCTGCTCGTCCGACCCGTCGGTGCCCTCGTCGTAGGCGAGCTCGGCGCTGGTGAGGTAGGTCCACTCGGCGTCGCCGCCCAGGTCCCAGGTCCACGCGAGCGTCGCGGTGGCACGCTCGCCGGCGTCGTCGCCGTCGTCGTCCACCGACACCTTCTCCAGCTCGACGCCCGCCTCCTCGGCGCCCGACGCCTCCAGCAGCGGCGCGAGCACCTCGGTGAGCTGCGTCTGCGGGTCCGACGACGTCTGGGTGGTCAGCTCGACGCCGCTGAGGTCACCGGCCCGCAGGGCCGCGACCAGCTCGTCGGCGGCGTCCTGCGCCGGTGGCACGTCGGGCGTGCAGGCGGCGAGCGGCAGCGCGAGCGCCGGGACGACCAGCAGCGCGAGGCCGCGGCGGGATCGAGTGGCACGGGTCACGGTGGGCACGGCCGGGAGGCTATCGGAGGCCGCCGACGCCGTCGGGCAGGCCGCGCGGACCTCTCCGTCGCGCACGCGGTCCTTTCACCCACCCCACGGCTGCGCCCGGGAGCGGACGCGGCGGTGCCGCGCCGTCCCGGAGGACGGCGCGGCACCGGCGCCGACGTCAGGCGCAGGGCGCGGTGACCAACGGGCTCGGGCAGCGGCCTCAGGCGCGGACCGGCACCGCCTTGACCACCGGCTCCCAGCGACCCCGGTCCAGCGGCGGGGCGTCCTCGTCGACCCGCCCGGCCCAGTCGCGGGCGTCCGCGATCGTGGCCTCGAGCAGCTCGCGCAGGCGGTCGTCGCAGTCGGGCACGAACGCCTCGGCGATGCCCTGCACCGCCGTGGAGACCACGGACGGGGCGGCGTCCCGCACGAACCGCTTGGGCTTGACGTGCGTGCCCTCGCAGAACTTCTGCGCCCACTCGGCCGTGCGGGGCACGGTCGCGAGCGCCGCGACGGACTCCGGCGCGAGGGTGCCCGCGGGGCGGCCCTCCAGCACGTCGAGCATGCGCTCCGACCCGTAGATGGCCACGGCGAGCGTCTGCTGACGGTCGGCCGGAGCCACGGGCAGGGCGGTCTGCGCGGCGCGCAGGGCGATGCGCACGTCCCAGCGCGGGTCGTCGCTCGCCAGCCCGATCACCGACGGGATCAGCGGCGCCAGGCGCGGCCGCTTCTCGTCGCTGGTCAGGTCGTTGACGGCACGCGCGAGCATGGCCAGCAGCGGGTGCGTGCACTGCGGGTGGTCGCTCCAGCGTTCGCCTGCGAGATAGGACGCCAGCTCCATGAAGCAGGCGCCCTTCTTCGGATTCCGGTGCTTGCCGCGTCCCAGCATCGGCAGGACGTCGAGCGTGTCGTCTCCAGCCACGGTCCACCCCCGGTTCGGGTTCGGCTCTGCACATCGTCGGCAGCTACTCCAGTGTGCGCGCGGTGTGACGCACGCCGCAACGGATAAGCGGCGTCCGGGGCCGCCGACGGCCGCGCGCCCCGGGTGAACTGTGGCCGGCCCACGGCGGGCGGCTCGCCGGCGCCGTCCCCGGCGGCGGCGGCCC
>NZ_LWGM01000215.1 GCF_001750215.1 Isoptericola variabilis
GGCCCGGCTGCAGGGCCACGTGGACGGCCTGCGCGGCGAGGCCAGCCGGGCGGCCTGAGGCCGCCCGCCGCAGCGAGCAGCCCGATGCCGCGCCGCCCCGGGCGTGCGCAGCAGCCGGGCGAGAGGTCGGGCGAGAGGGTCGGGCGAGGCGTCAGGCGACCGGCTGCACGCCGAGCTCGTCCAGGAGCGTGCGCACGCGCCGCTCGATGTCGTCGCGGATCGGCCGCACCGTGTCCAGGTCCTTGCCGGCCGGGTCCTCGAGCTCCCAGTCCTCGTAGCGCTTGCCCGGAAAGATCGGGCAGGCGTCGCCGCAGCCCATCGTCACGACGACGTCGGAGGCCTGCACCGCCTCGGGCGTGAGCACCGTGGGCTGCGCGTCGCGGATGTCGATGCCGCGCTCGAGCATCGCCTCGACGGCGACCGGGTTGAGCCGGTCGGCGGGCATGGACCCGGCGGACCGCACCTCCACCGCGCCGCCGGACAGCTCCCGCAGGAACCCGGCGGCCATCTGGGAGCGGCCGGCGTTGTGGACGCAGACGAACAGGGCGGACGGCATGGGGGTTTCCTCTCCGGCGTCGGGCCCGGGGCGGGCCGCGAGGGCGACGACGCCGATCGTCCCACGCCGCGGCGCCGACGACGAGCGGCGGGCGGGGCATGCCTCCTGCGGTGGGCGGCTCCCGGCTCTTGCCTCCCGCTGAACAACCGTTTAGCGTACTGAACATGCGTTCAGCCGCCGACGACCTCACGACCCGGGCCCGCATCCGCGACGCCGCGGTGCTGCGGTTCGCCCGCTCGGGGTTCGGGGCGTCGCTGCGCGCCGTGGCCGCCGACGCCGGGGTGAGCCCGGCGCTGGTCGTCCACCACTTCGGCTCCAAGGAGCAGCTGCACGCCGCGTGCGACCAGCACGTGCTGGCCTGGATCCGCGACGCCAAGCGGCGCAACCTCGCCGCCGCCACCTCGGGTCGGCTGATCGAGGTGCTCGCCTCGGCCGAGACGGAGTTCGCCCCGTTCGTGGCCTACGTGCTGCGGTCGTTGCAGGCCGGGGGTGCCGTCGGGCGGGCGTTCGTGGAGCAGATGATCGCCGACGCCGAGCAGTACACCGCCGAGGCGGTGGAGCAGGGCATCGCGCGGCCCAGCCGGGACGAGAAGGCACGCGCGCGCTACCTCGTGCTGTCCGCGCTGGGGGCGCTGCTGCTGTCGGTCACGCTCGACCCGCCGCAGGACGCCTCCGACGTCGGCGCCACCGTGCGCCGGTACCTCGACCAGATGGCCCTGCCGTCCATCGAGCTCTACACGGAGGGCTTCCTCACCAGCCGCCGCATGCTCGACGACTACCTCGTGTACGTCCCGGACCCGCCGGCCTGACGGTGGCGGGCCCGGGCAGGCGCGACGCGCCGGTCCGGCCCGGACCCACCGGCCTCCACCCCCCCCGTCGGCGCCGGCGCACGCAGGCGCGCCGGTACCGGCCCCGACGCCAGGGAAGAAGAAGGCGAGGGTCAACCATGACCGCTCCTGTGATCGACATCCACGACCTGCGCAAGTCCTTCGGCACGGTCCGGGCCCTGGACGGGCTCGACCTGACCGTGCAGCCCGGCGAGGTCGCCGGGTTCCTCGGCCCCAACGGGGCCGGCAAGTCCACCACCCTGCGCGTGCTGCTCGGCCTGCTGCGGGCCGACGGCGGCACCGCGCGCCTGCTCGGCGGCGACCCGTGGCGCGACGCGGTCGCGCTGCACCGCCGGCTGGCGTACGTGCCCGGCGACGTGAGCCTGTGGCCCAACCTCACCGGCGGCGAGGCGATCGACCTCGTCACGCGCCTGCGCGGCGGCGCCGACCCGCGCCGCAGGGCCGAGCTGCTCGAGCGGTTCGAGCTCGACCCCACCAAGAAGGCCCGCACGTACTCCAAGGGCAACCGGCAGAAGGTCGCGCTCGTCGCCGCGTTCGCCTCGGACGTCGAGCTGCTCGTGCTCGACGAGCCGACCAGCGGCCTGGACCCGCTCATGGAGGCGGTGTTCATGCAGGAGCTGCGTGCCGCCAAGGAGCGGGGCCGCTCGGTGCTGCTGAGCAGCCACATCCTGTCCGAGGTCGAGAAGGTGTGCGACACCGTGACCATCATCCGCGCCGGGCGTGCGGTCGAGTCCGGCACGCTCGCCGCGCTGCGGCACCTGACCCGCTCGGCGGTCACCGCCGTCGTCGGCGGCGACGTCGCGGCCGTCGCCGCGCTGCCCGGGGTGCACGACGTCGCCGTCACTCCCGCGGAGGACGGCACCCGGGTGCAGCTCGACGTCGACGCCGCGCACGTGGGCGGCCTGCTCGCCGCCCTGGGCCGCCTCGACGTCCGGTCGTTCACGGCGGCGCCGCCGTCGCTCGAGGAGCTGTTCCTGCGCCACTACGGCGACGCCGGCGCCGCCGGCGCCCCGCGCGCCGGCGACGGGGTGCGCCGGCGGACGACGGCGGGTGCGCGATGACCGCCGTCGTGGCGCCCGGGCCGCTGGTGCGCGCCCGGCCCGCCCGGACGTCGGCGCTGACCGGCACGGCCGGGATGCTGCGCCTCGCGCTGCGCCGCGACCGCTGGCGGCTGCTGGCGTGGGTGGCCGGCGTCGTGGTGCTGTACCTGGCGGCGCTCGGCGAGTACGCGCTGCTCGCCGACGACCCGCGGGGCATGCAGGCGCGGGCGGTGCTCATGCGGACGCCCGCGATGGTCACCATGGCCGGCCCGGGGTACGGGCTGGACGACTACACCGTCGGTGCGGCCGTGGCGAACGAGCTCGTGCTGTGGATGGTCCTGGCCCTGGCGGTGCTGAGCATCCTCGAGGTGGTGCGGCACACCCGCGCCGAGGAGGAGAGCGGCCGCTCGGAGCTGCTGCGCGCCGGGGCGGTGGGGCGGCACGCGCCGGCCGTCGCCGCCCTGCTGCTGGTGGTCGCGGTCCAGGCGGTGGTCGCGGGGGTGACCGGGGCCGTCGTGGCCGCCGGGGGCGGCCTGCCCGCCGGCGAGTCGTTCGCCATGACCGGCGCCGTGGCGCTGGGGGCGCTCGTGTTCGCGGCGGTCGCGCTCGTGGCGGCGCAGGTGGCGGAGCACGGGCGCACGGCCACCGGGCTGTCCCTCGCGGTCCTCGGTGCGGCGTTCGCGGCGCGCGCCCGACGACCTCCGGTGGCACCCGGCTCAGGACCAGCTCAGGACCGGCTCAGTACGCGATGCCGATCTGCTCGCGGCGGTGGGCGCCCTTCTCGATCTCGTCGACGACGGCGAGCGCGAAGTCGGCGCCGGAGACGTGCGAGCCACCGTCGGCGTCGAAGATCGCCACCTCGCCGCCCACGCGGTACTCGCCACGGCGCTCGCCCGGGTTGAAGGCGCCGAACGTGGCGGCCGGGCTGACGAACAGCCAGTCGAACGACTCGGGCGTGGCCTGCAGCGTCGGCACGAGCGCGGCCACCTCACGGGCCTCGCCGGCGAACTCGGCCGGCACCTGGTCGGTCTCCGCCACGCGCGGGCCGCCCTCCTCGAGGCGCAGGGTGCTCCACCCGCCCACGAGCACGAAGCGCGCGCCCTCGCGCTGCGCCAGCTCGACGACCTCGCCGTACGCCTCGGCCAGGCGGCCCTCGAGCGCGCCGCGCGGCGAAAGCGCGCCGACGACGACGTCCGCCCCGCGGACCGCCGTGGCCAGCGCGTCGCCCTCGAGAACCTCGCCCTGGACGTAGCGCACGCCGTCCACCGGCGTGGCGGGCACGGAGCGGCTCAGGCTCGTGACCTCGTGGCCCCGGCCCGCGGCCTCGGCGACGATCGCGGCGCCCGCGTACCCGGTGCCTCCGACGACGGTGATGTTCATGCGACGCAACCTTTCTGATCGGTGTGCCGGGATCCCGGCATGGTGCGGCGGCCCCGGCCCTTCCGGCGCGAGACCGCCTCGGTTACCGTAGGAGACCAGCACTCCAGTGGGAAGAAGGCACTTCGTGGTAACTACCTCTCCGGCCACCGCCACGTCCGGCACGGCGCCCGGCACCGTGCCCGACGCCGCGCCCGGCGCCGTGCGCCTCGGTGACCGCCCCGAGGGCAACCCGTACCTCGCCGGCTGCCCCACGCGGCACATCCTCGACCGCATCGGCGACCGCTGGACGGTGCTGGTGGTCGGCGTGCTGTCCGAGGGCACCGCGCGGTTCAGCGAGCTGCGCCGCCGCGTCGACGGCATCTCGCAGAAGATGCTCACCCAGACCCTGCGCGAGCTCGAGCGCGACGGATTGGTCTCCCGCACCGTGCACGCCGAGGTGCCGGTCCGCGTCGAGTACTCCCTCACCGCCGCCGGGCGCAGCCTCACCGGCCCGCTCAAGGCGCTCGAGGACTGGTCGGTGGAGCACCTCCACGCCGTGCTCACCGCCCGCTCGGCGTACGACGGCGGCCACGCCGCCTGACGGCCTCCAGCACCTGACCGCGCCTCCGCCCCACGCGGCACGGCCCGCCGGCCGGCGCGGCCCCCTGCCGGCGCGACCCGCCGGCTCGAGACCTGACTCGCCGAGACCTGAGTTGTGGTCGCCTCCGCGTCGCGAGGAGCGGCCACTACTCAGGTCTCGGCGCAGAAGCAGGGTGCAGGGTGCAGGCGTGAGGTGAAGGGGCGGGCGCGGTGCCGCCTAGGGTGGTGCCCGTGGGACGTCTGGTGCGGTGGGTGCGCGGGCTGCTGGTGGGCAGCACCGCGCTCAGCCTCGCCGTCGGCGCCCACGTGCTCGCCGGCGACGGCCTGCCCACCACGGGCATCGCCCTCGCCGCGCTGGTCGCCACCGTGCTGCCGGCCGCCGTCTGGCTCACCCGCGGGCCGCTGAGCCTGCCCCGCGTGCTCCCGGCCTCGGCGGCGCTGCAGGTGGCCCTGCACGTCGAGCTGAGCGTGCTCGCCCACGGCGGGCACGGCGCCGCCGGCCTGCACGCCGCGGGCCCGTACGCCGGCCACGCCGCGCACCTCGACCCGGCGACGCTGCAGGCGCTCCTGCAGCAGCAGGCCGCGCTCGCCGGGCCCGCCGCGCACGGCCTGGTCCCGTCGGCCCCACCGGTCGGACAGCGGGCCGAACACGAGCTGCCCGGCGGCCACCCCGACGAGGAAGGCGGTGAGGGTGAGCTGGACCTGCGCCGCGTCGGTCGCGAGGTCGACGGTCATGCGCGG
>NZ_LWGM01000216.1 GCF_001750215.1 Isoptericola variabilis
GTTGCGGTACAGCCGGTCGCGCTCCTGCTCCGGCATGGCGGGCGACCACCGCTTGTCCTCGCCCGCCACGGGGTCGCGCACCACGAGCCGGGACGGGCCGTAGCCGACGAACAGCTCGTCGTAGCCCTGCAGGAGGTCGACGCCGGGCCCGTCGTCGTCGGGCGCCGCACCGGGCGCCCCGTCCGGTCCGGCACCGACCACCTCGGCCAGGCCGTGCAGCGTGAGCCCCTCGAGCGCCCCGGCGCCCGGCGCGTCGACGACGGCGCCCGGCGCGGCCTCGCGCAGCAGGTCCAGGCCGCGGCGCAGCTCGGTCAGGGTGAGCCCGGACCACTGGGCGGCGTCCTTGACCGTCGCCCACGCACGCCCGTGCAGGTACCCGCGCCACAGCGCCACCAGCGCGGCGTCGCGGTCGAACCGCTCGCCGAGCGGCCCGTACCCCGGCGGCACGCGGTCGTCGAACGCGGCGTAGGTGTGCTGCCGGCCGCGCAGCGGCCCGCTGACCACGGCCCGGTGCAGCTCGGCGGTCATGAGCACCTGGCCGACCTCGAACCCGGTGGCGTCCGGCGCCAGCAGCCCGCGGGCCACGAGCCCCTCCTTCACCTCGGCCCGGGTCAGCGGGCCGGCGGCGACGAGGTCGGCGACGGCGTCGAGGCAGCGCGCCGGGTCGGCGATGCCGTGGCCGCGCTCCGTGGACGCGGTGGTGCGCAGCACGCGCGCCGCGGTGAGCTCCAGCAGCCAGCGGACGTCGTCGGGCCGCACCAGGTGCCAGGTGGGCCGCAGCACGTGCGTGCGCAGCACCGCGCCGGCGTCGAACGCGGCCACCGACGCGGCGGCGTCGGGCCGCGCGCCCGGCGCGACCCGCCGGCCCGCGCCCCACAGCGCGGGGAAGAACTCCTGGCCCTGCACGGCGAGCAGGTGCCCGACGACGGCCGGCAGCCCGGGCAGGTCGGGGTGGAGCAGCCGGTGGGCCCGCAGACGGGCGCGGCGGACGGCGTCGGCGTCGAGCGGCGCGCTCGGGGCACCCCAGGACGCCGCTGCGCCGGCCACGTCAGCCCTCCGCCGCCAGCGACTCGAGGTCGACGTCCCGCGCGGCGAGCCCGACCCGCAGGCCGTCCGGCTCGACCGCCACCGACCGCAGCGCGACCCCCTCGGGCAGGTCCAGCGGCACGTCCACCTGCCGCAGCCGGTCGCCGAGGCCGCCCGGCAGGTCGTCGAGGCTCAGCCGCGCCCCGGCCACCACGACGGACTCGACCTCGAGCGTGACCGTGGTGTCGTCGGCGACGCCCGGCACCACCGTCGCGCCGACGTCGACCGTCGCGCCCAGCACGGTGGCGGGGAACGCGACGGCCAGCGCGCCGGTGTCGCCGTCGGCGGCGGAGACGTCGACGTCCGCGCCGACCTGGTCGGCCACGGCCCGGCGGACGGACTCGTGCGCGAGCACGCCGTCGGCCTGCGCGGTGGCCGCGTGGAACGGGGAGCGCGGCTCGAGGCCGGACGCCGCGAAGCGCACGTCGCTCAGCTCGTACCCGCCGAAGGTGCCGGCCGCCATCGTGCCGGTGACGTCGTCGAGGCTGCCCGCCGCGAGCTGGGTGAGGAACGGGAACCCGTGGACGTCGACGTCCGCGCCGGAGACCCCCTCGCCGCCCGTCTCGAGCGCCTCGGCCGCGGCGTTCCCCGCGAACCACGCGGCCACCCGGTCGGCACCGACCAGCAGGACCGCGAGCACCAGCAGCGCGACCAGCGCGCGCACCGTCCCCCGACGGGGACGCGTCACGAGGCGCTCTCGGCGGTGCGGGTCACCGGGATGCGCCCGCCGATCCCCACCATGTCGAGCACCTCGACGACCGCCTCGGAGGGGTCGCGCAGGCTGACGGGCGTGCCCGTCTCCTGCCCCAGGACGTAGACCTGCAGGATGAACGCGACGCCCGAGGAGTCGATGAACGTGACGTCGCGGGCGTCGACGACGACCGGGCGGCCCGAGCCGTGCGCGGCCAGGGTGGCCATCGCCTCGCTCGCCGAGTCCCGGAGCGAGGCGTCGACCTCGCCCCACAGCGTCACGAGGGTGCCGCCCGGCGTGGACGTGCACGTGATCCCGGAGCCCGTCTCGGTCCGCTGGTCGTTCTCGTCCAGGTCCATGTGGTCAGTCCTGCTCCATGTCGGCGGCCCGCCCGGTGCCGGAGCCCCGGGACGGTCCGAAGTCTTGTCGTTGGCGATTCCCACGTCCAGGCCCCGGCAGGCCCGCGTGGTCGGCGAGCGCCTCGTCAGGAGGTGCTCGCCTCGTCGGTGACGTCCGCCACCTGCGCGTCCAGGACGCGCACGAGCTCGTCACCGTCGACGGTGGCGGCGACGCCGTGGCCGCCCGCCCCGATCGACACCCTCCCGGCGCCGGCCACGCGCGCGTCGGCGACCACGGGCCAGGCCCGCAGCGACCCGAACGGCGTGATCGTGCCCCGCTCGTAGCCGGTGACCTCCCGCGCCACCTCCTTGTCCGGCAGGGACAGCCGGGACACGCCCAGCAGCGCCCGCAGCCGGGGCCAGGAGATCTGCCGGTCGCCCGGCACGAGCACGAAGAGGAAGTCGTCGTCGCCGCGGCGCACCACGATCGTCTTGAGCACCCGGGCCGGATCGACGCCGCGCGCGGCAGCGGCCTCCGCCAGGGAGCGGACCGGGCCGTGGCGGGTCACCTCGAAGGCGATGCCCGACGCCTGGAGGCCGGCGAGCGCACGCTGCTCCGTGGGGCTCACCTCGGTCGGGCTGGTCATGGGAGCGACCGTACCGCGCACGCCGTCAGCCTTCAGTGTGGGAGGCCCTGCGGGCGGTGTGCTGCTCGTCTCGGGGCTCACGGGCCCGCAGGCGCCCGCCCCCGGAACGACCGAGGTCACTCCGGGCGGCGTCGTCCCGGGCAGCGTCGTCCCGGGCAGCGTCGCGCGGGTCGTCCGGTGCGTCGTCGTGCTCCGTGCGCTCGCTGCGCCAGTAGACGGAGCCGTCGCGCGCCCGCTGCACCAGCCCCAGGTCCACCAGCGCCCGCCGCATCGCGACCGGGTCGTCGACGACCGCGGCGAGCCGTCCCGTCAGCTCCCGCTCGCCGATCGGCTCCAGGAGCTCGGGCAGCACGCTGCTGGCCACGTAGCGGGCCACCGCGACCCGGTCCCGCCAGCGCCGCGGGACGGCGGTGAGGCGCCCGGCGCGGAAGAACCGGCCGACGTCGGCCACCGTCACGGCCGGTCCGGCCCCGACCGGTGCGGCCGGCGGCCCGACGACGACGGCGCGGAGCCGGCTGCCGGGGTCGACTCTGGGGCGGACGGGTCGTCGGTCGGCGCGCCGGCGGGCTCCTCGCCGGACTCCTCGGCGTGGCCCTCGTCTCCCTCGGTGCCGGTGGACACGACCACCCGGGTCTCCGTCCCGGCCTCGACCGTCGCACCGGCCTCCGGGCTCGTGCTGACCACCTCCCCGTCCGGGACGTCGCCGCTCGGCTCCTGCGCGGGCCGCACCTCGAGGCCCGCGTCCTCCAGCGTGGCAGCCGCCTCGTCGCCCGGTTCGCCGACGACGTCGGGCACCTCGACCGTCGCCGGTCCCTCGGACGGCTCCTCGGCCGGCTGCTCGGCGGACGACTTCTGGGACGGCTGCTCGACCGGCTCGGCGGACGACTCCTGGGAGGACTCCTGGGACGACCCAGTCGACGGCGCCACGGACCGGGCCGCGGCGGACGACGCCGCGCTCGGGTCGTCGCCGGCGGCCCCCGCCTCTCCCGCGGCGGGCGTCTCCGGCGACGTCTCGTCCGGCGCCGGGTCTCCCTCCGGGGCCGGTTCCGTCACCGGCGTCGGCTCTCCGCTCGGGGGCTCGTCCGGGCTCGGCGCCTGGCCCGGCGTCTCGCCGGGGGTCTCGTCCGGCGTCCCGCCCGGCGTGGGCTCCGGGCTGGGCGACGGCTCCGGCGTGGGCGTCGGCGTTGGCTTCGGCGTGGGCTTCGGCGACGGCTCGGGCGTGGGCGTCGGCTTCGTGGTCGGGTTCGGCGACGGCGTGGGCTTCGCCGACGGGTTCGGCGACGGCGTGGGCTTCGCCGACGGCGTCGGCTCGGGCGTGGGCTTCGCCGACGGCGTCGGCTCGGGCGTGGGCTTCGCGGTCGACCCCGGCTTCGCGGTCGGCGACGGCTTCGCGCCGGGCGCGGGCGACGCCGCCGGGCCCTGCGCCCAGGCGCCGCCGGCCGGTGCCCCGGCGGACGGCCCGGTCGCGATGTCCTGCTCCGACGCGGCCCGGTGCGGCACGGGCCCCGCCGCGAAGAACTCGAAGTGCCACGGCTCTGGCTTGCGGCCGTCGAGCCGCGCCCACGACGGGTTGTCCCAGCCGTAGTCGGGGCCGTGCAGGCGCAGCCAGCGGTACTCCTCGGACAGACCGGTGCTGATCGGGTACCCCAGGTCGACGGCCAGCCCCCAGCCGTGGTTGGAGTACCCGGGCGTCGCCGCGAGGTAGCCCTTGGTGGCCTTGAGCCGCACCTGCGAGTCGAGGGTGCGGTAGGAGTCCGTCATCGGGATCGACCGGCCGAACCGCTCCTCGAACGCGGCGTTGAGGGCCGTGAGCTGGGCCGCGGCGTCGCAGCGCAGGCGGTGGCCGGGCGCGAACGGCAGCGGGCACAGCACGTCGAGGGGGATGCGCCCGTTGAGGTAGCCGGCCGTGGACGACCCGTAGCGGTCGACGACGGCGCGCAGGCTGTCGGTGAGCGGCGAGGTGCCCGTCCGCAGCCCGGCGGCCGCGGGCCACGGCGCGAGCCGGAGGGACACCTCGTAGGCCTGCGCCGGGTCGAGCAGGTCGGCCAGGCGTGTGGCCGCGAGGACGAGGTCGTCGAAGGTGACGGGCCGCGCAGGGTCGCCGTGCAGGGCGTCCCCGAACGACGCGGCATCTGCGAACGACGCGGGGGCGACGTCGAGCGGTGCGGGACCGTCGTCCAGCGGCGCCGGGCCGCCGGCCAAGGGCGCCGGGTCGGGCTCCGGCGCCGCGGGCTCCGCGTCCGCCACGGCCGGGCCGGTGCCGGGGTCGGCCACGGGAACGTCCGCGTCGTCCGTCCCCGGCCCGGCGTCGTCGCCCGCGGCCTCGTCGCGCTCCGCGGCGCCGTCGTCGAGGTCACCGGGTCGGCGATGTCC
>NZ_LWGM01000217.1 GCF_001750215.1 Isoptericola variabilis
GCGCGTGCGCGAGGAGGGCGCCACGCCCGAGCGGGCCGTCTGGGACGCCGCCGGCGCCCTCGCGGCGCAGCTCGAGACGCTCGGCCCGCCCCTGAGCGAGCGCGCACGGGACGTGCGGGACGTGCGCGACCGGATCGTCGCCGAGCTCACCGGCGTGCGGCCGCCGGGCGTCCCCGCGCCCGGGCACCCGTTCGTGCTGGTGGCCGAGGACCTCGCGCCCGCCGATACCGCCACCCTCGACCCGCGGCAGGTGCGCGCCGTCGTCACCGCCGGCGGCGGCCCGACGTCGCACACGGCGATCCTCGCGCGCTCGCTCGGCATCCCCGCCGTCGTCGCGGTCGCCGGCGCCCTCGACCTCGCCGACGGCGAGACGGTGCTCGTGGACGGCACCGGCGGCGTCGTCGAGCGCGACCCGGACGAGGCGACCGTCGCGGCGCTCGCGGACGCCGGCCCGCGCGGGCAGCGCGCCCTCGAGGGCCCGGGGCGCACGGCCGACGGCGTGCGGGTCGAGCTGCTGGCCAACGTGGCCGACGCCGACGCCGCCAAGGTCGCGGCCGAGGCGGGCGCCGAGGGCGTGGGGCTGTTCCGCACGGAGTTCTGCTTCCTCGGGCGCGCCGCGGAGCCGTCGGTCGAGGAGCAGGTGGCGGCCTACCGGCCGGTGCTGGCGGCGTTCGCGGACCGCAAGGTGGTGGTGCGCACGCTCGACGCCGGGGCGGACAAGCCGCTGCCGTTCGTCACCGCGGCCGACGAGCCCAACCCCGCCCTGGGCGTGCGCGGGCTGCGCACCGCCGTCCGCCACTCCGAGGTGCTCGACCGGCAGCTCGAGGCGATCGCCGCGGCCGCGGCGGCCGAGCGGGCCGAGGTCTGGGTGATGGCGCCGATGGTGGCGACGCCGGCCGAGGCCGAGGCGTTCGTCGCGGCGTGCGCCCGGCACGGGCTCGAGCGGGCCGGCGTCATGGTGGAGGTGCCCGCGGCGGCCCTGCGCTCGCGGTGGGTGTTCGAGCACGCGACCTTCGGCAGCCTCGGCACCAACGACCTGACCCAGTACGCCATGGCCGCCGACCGCGAGCTCGGGGACCTCGCGACGCTCTCGACGGCGTGGCAGCCGGCCGTGCTCGAGCTGGTGCGCGCCACGTGCGACGGGGCGGCCGGGCGGGAGCGGCCGGTCGGGGTGTGCGGTGAGGCCGCGGGCGACCCGGTGCTGGCGCCGGTGCTCGTGGGGCTCGGCGTGACGTCGCTGTCGATGGCGCCGCGCGCCCTCGGCGACGTCGGCGCGGTGCTGGCCGCGACGTCGTCGGACGACTGCCGGGAGCTCGCGCGGGCGGCGCTCGCGGCGCCCGACGCCGAGGCCGCCCGGGACGCGGTGCGCGAGCGGCTGCGCCCGGTGCTCGACCGGATCGGCCTGTGACATCGGCGTGTGGAGCGGGCGCGCGGCGGACGCTCGTCCGCCGCGCGCCGGCGTGGAGGCCCCACGAGGCCCGCGGTCAGGCGTCCTCGCGGTCCGGGCTCTCGAGCCGGAAGAAGGTGCTCTGCCGCCCGTCGCTGCGCTCCTCCTGGTAGATGAAGTTCAGGCGGCGGTCGTCGAAGGTGGCGAACCACTCGTCCCACGACACCTGCCGCAGGCGCTCGTCGTCGCCGCCGAAGTCGAAACGCAGCACGCCGAGGTGGTCGCCGTGCTCGGTGCCCTCCACGGTGGCCGGCACGCCGCCGCGCTCCTCGGCCCACTGCCGGATGACCTCGTGGTGCGTGGTGGCGAGGCTGCGCCCGGCGCGCTCGGGCTCGTCGTCGGTCGAGGTGACCTCCTGGGAGTACTTGAGCGACTTCGAGGTCTGCTCACCGGTGCGCAGGTGCCCGCCGTCGGGCCCGGCACCGAGGTCGTCCGGCGCGTCGTCGCCGTCCCCGCCGTCCCCGCCGTCCTTGTCGTCCTCCCGGCCCCCGGTCCTCGCCTCGACGACCGCGTCGACCAGCTCGGCCTTGCGCATCCCGGACGTGCCGCTGACGCCGGCGTCCTCGGCCATCTCGCGCAGGTCGTCGACCTTCGTCCGCTCCAGCCTCGACTCGTCGACGTCCGGGGTGTTCGGGGTCTGGTTGCCCGGCTCCTCGGCCACGGTGCTCTCCTCTCGTCGGTCCGTCCCATGGCACCGCTGCCCCGGGGCGCCCGCAAACGGCGGAGTGGCCGCCGGCGGTCGTCGCCGGGGATCCGTGGGAGGTGTCGTCGACGGAGCGGTCAGGCCACCTCGGCCTGCTCGAGGAACGCTGCGAGGGCGTCGAGCGCTGCGCGGTCGTCGTCGCCGTCGGCCGGGGTGCTGAGCACCACCTCGTCGCCCGCGCCGGCGCCGAGCGTCATGAGGCCGAGGATGCTCGCGGCGTCGACCGGGTCGCCGCCGGGCCGGGCGATCTGCACCGGGACGGGCTGCTCGCCCGCGGCCTTGGCGAACAGGGCGGCGGGCCGGGCGTGCAGCCCCTCGCGGATGGCGACGACGACTGACCGTTCCATGATGCCTCCCTCGGCGTGGGTCCACTGGTCTGGACCAGTCGTCGCATCATAGGCAGGGCGCCGGGCCGGCGCGACCGTGCCGCGCCCGGCCGGTGCTCGCCCGGCCGCTCGCCCGGCCGGTGCTCGCCCAGCCAGTGCCCGGTGCTCGGGCTTAGGGTGACGCCATGGCGGACCAGACCCGGAACGCGCACGACGGCGAGGCGGGGCCGGCACCGCGGCGGCCGGCGCCGGAGCGTGCCCTGCCCGACATCCCCGTGACGCTCTCGACGGCCTCGGTGTACCCGCGCCGGGCGGCCTTCGCCTTCCAGGCCGCGGCCGAGCTCGGCTACGACGGCGTCGAGGTGATGGTGTGGTCGGACCCGGCCACGCAGGACGCCCGCACCCTCCAGCACCTGGAGGCGGTGCACGGCGTGCCGGTGCGCAGCATCCACGCGCCGACGCTGCTGGTCAGCCAGCGCGTGTGGGGCCGCCCGCCCGCCCCCAAGCTGCGCCGCAGCGTCGACCTGGCGCTCGAGGTCGGGGCCGGCACCGTCGTCGTACATCCGCCCTTCCGCTGGCAGTACAAGTACGCGCGGGAGTTCCAGGACCAGGTGCGCGAGCTCTCCGAGGACACCGGTGTGACGATCGCCGTCGAGAACATGTACCCGTGGCGGCCGCGCAAGCACAGCGGCCGCCGCGACTACATGGCCTACCTGCCGGGCTGGGACCCCACCGAGCACGGGTACGACCACGTCACCCTCGACCTGTCCCACGCCGCCTGCGCCGGCCAGGACGGCCTCGAGCTCGTCAAGGTCTTCGGCGACCGGCTGCGGCACGTGCACCTGGCCGACGGCTCCGGTGCGGCGCGGGACGAGCACCTCGTGCCGGGCCGCGGCAACCAGCCGTGCGACCTGGTGCTCGAGGAGCTGGTGTCCCGCGGCTGGCGCGGCGACGTCGTCGTCGAGATCGCCACCCGGCGGGCCCGCACCGCGCACGAGCGGCACGCCGACCTCGAGGCGGCGCTCACGTACGCCCGCTCGTACCTGCGGCCCGAGCCGCGCGAGTACACCCCGCCGCCGCCCGAGCACCGCCACCGGGTCGCCGACGCCTGGTGAGCGAGGCCGGGGAGGCGCTGCTGAGGCGCTGCCGAGACGCTGGTGAGGCGTGCCGCCGACGCCGGCGCCACGACGCCGGCAGCGGGGCCGGGGCCTCAGGCGGCGACGTCGCGCGCGCCCACCGCGCGCAGCACGAACGCCTCGGTCGCGCGCACGGCCCGCTCGCGCGCGGGCGCGTCCTCGGGGATGAGGCGCCCGGACAGGCAGGCGTTGACCAGCTGCACGGTGGGGTCGATGTCCTGCTCCGGGAACTCCCCGCTCTCGATGCCGGAGCGCAGGATGCGGCGCAGGATCGACTCGACGATCTCGGCGTGCTCGCGCAGCCGCTGCAGCGTGCTGCGGGACAGCACGGTGCGCAGGTCCGGGCCCGGGGCCAGGTGGAAGACCCGCGCGAGCTGGGCCTGCTGCCGGATGTACGTGCGCAGCTGCTCGACCGGGTCGTCCACGCCCTCGAGCGCCCGCTCGAGCGTCAGGGCGTACTGCTCGGTCTCGTGCGTGATGAAGCCGAGGAGCAGCGCTTCCTTGTCGGGGAAGTGGTTGTAGACGGCCGTCCGGCCCACCCCCGCCGCGGCGGCGATGTCCGCGAGCGTGATGGTGTCGAAGCCCCGCTCCTGCATCAGCGTGGACAGGGCGGTGAACAGCTTGTGCCGGGTCATCTGGCGGTGCTCGTGCAGACTCTTGCCGATGATCTTGGGCATGCTGACATCATAGGCACTCGCCGTCAGTACCCCCGGCCGCTACTCTCGGCCTTGTGACCGATCCCACGCCCGGCCCTGCGGCCGCCGACCCCATCCTCCCGGACACCAAGGACTGGACCTGGGTGCTGGAGCGCCCGTGCCCCGAGTGCGGGTTCGTGGCGGCCGACGCCGACCCGCTCGGCGTCGGGAACGCCGTGCGCGCCACGCTGCCGCGCTGGCGCGCCGCGCTGGAGCGGCCCGACGCCCGCGAGCGGCCCCGGGCCGACGTCTGGTCCCCGCTGGAGTACGGCGCGCACGTGCGCGACGTCTTCCGCGTCTTCGACCAGCGGCTCGAGGCGATGCTCACGCAGGACGACCCGCAGTTCGCGAACTGGGACCAGGACGCCGCCGCGGTCGCCGAGGGCTACGCCCGGCAGGACCCGGCGGTCGTCGCGCGCGAGCTCGACCTGGCCGGCGAGCAGGTGGCCGAGCGCTTCGACTCGATCACCGCCGCCGACCTGGACCGCCCGGGCCGCCGGTCCAACGGCTCGGTGTTCACCGTGCGGACCCTGGGGCAGTACTTCCTCCACGACGTCGTGCACCACCTGCACGACGTCGACGCCTGACGGCCGCCCCCCGGTCGCGCGCCGTGCCGTCCGCCCCGCCGAGCGTGCCCGCCCAGCACGCTCGCGACCACCTGCTGCTGGTGCCGTCCGGCGGCGCGCCGTCGCTGCCCGTGCTCGCGGAGGCCTGGTTCGCCGAGGTGGTCTGGCTGCGCCAGCCCGTCGTCGTGCCCGCGCCGCGGGCCGCCGCCGGCGCGCGGTTCCGCGGCGCGCCC
>NZ_LWGM01000218.1 GCF_001750215.1 Isoptericola variabilis
GCCCGCCACCGCGAGCCCGAGCCCGGCGCCGACGCCCTGCCCCCCGCCGGGCACGAGGTCGACGGCGATCTGCACGAGCGCGGCCACCAGCAGCGGCGCGGCGCCCGCGACGCGGGTGCGGCTGCCCGCGCTCCCGAACCGGGCCCACCACAGGCCGGCGCGCCGTGCGTAGGGGGCGACGACGGTCACCAGCGCCACGACCGTCACGAGCACGACGACCAGCATGTCCGCACCCCGGTGGGCGGCGTCCCACGGCAGCGCGAGGCCGACGAAGAGCGCGATCACCGCCACCACGTCGCGCACGACGTCGCGGACCGGGACCCCGGCGAAGGGCTCGCGGGGGGCGACGGCGTCGGGTGCGGTGGCGGTCATGGGCTGCTCCTCGGTGCGGCGAGCGGGTCGGTCGGACGGTCGCCGTCGCCCTGTCGAGCCGTGCCGTCGGGTCGCGTCGTCGGTTCGCGCTGTCGGGTTGCGCTGCCGGGTCGCGACAGACGGGCGGCGGGTGTGCGGCGGGCGGACGGTCCCCCTCGTTTCTACCCGGTGCGACCGGGCGAGGCAGGCCGGACGCGGCAGGCGCGTCGTGCGGAAATCGTGGGGGCTTTGCGCAGGCTCAGATGCCCAGCTGGAACACGCCCCAGTAGGTGAGCCACAGCAGCAGGGACGCCGCCCCCACGAGCGTGCACCACAGCGTCAGGACGGCGGGCCAGCCGCGGGCCACGACGGCGTCGTGGTCGCCGGCCCGGCGCGCGGCGCGCACGTCCACGGCCCGCTGCACGACGATCGCCGCGGCGACCACCGTCACCAGCCCCAGCACGCGCACCCCGATCCAGCCGCCCTGCACGACCAGGTCGTCCTGCTCGTAGTCCAGGGCCAGCCGCGCCACGGCCATGAGGTAGACCACGAGCGCGACCGTGGTCAGCACCGAGCCGAGGCTCAGGCACAGCAGGGCCCGGCGCAGGCCGCGCGCCAGGTGGGAGCGGGCGACGGCGTCCGGGACGCCGCGGCCGACCGCCATGAGCCGCCGCACGAGCGCGACGGCGCCCCACACCAGGGGGCCGAGCACGAGCAGCACGATGCCGCCCGCCACGGCTCCCACGATGATGTCGCCGTTGCCCCACCACGCGGGCCGCGGCAGCGGCTCGGCGAGGAAGAGCTGGTTGGGGGTGGCGCCCGCCACGCGCGGCGGCGCGTCGGCGGTGGCCGGCAGGCCCGCGACCCAGGCGGCGAGGTCGCGCGGGAACTCCGGCACGAGTTCGCCGCCGACGCGCAGGCCGTGGTTGGCGTCGGCGTAGTAGCGCACCGTCACCGGCGCGTCGCTGCCGCCGACGGCGGTGTCCGCGATGACCTTGCGCGCGCCCTGCTCGACCGGCATGGAGGGGTCGCCGGTGCCGTAGACCACCAGCACGGGCGCCGTCTGCCTCTCCAGGTACGGCGTGACGTCGAAGTCGGCGTAGTCCAGGCCGCCGCCCGGCACCTGCATGCCGACGGCGCGCGGGATGGCGCGGAACACCTCCTCGGGCACGTGGGTGTTGCGCAGGTAGTTGTCGACGGCGAACGCGGCCTGCTGGCGCGGCTGCACGACGGGGGCCGAGGCCAGCACGGTGAACGCGATCGACGGGTCCTCGACCTGCATGACCGGCACGATCCACGTGCCCTCGGACTCGCCGTAGACGCCGACGGTGGCCGGGTCGACCGTCGGCACCTCGCGCAGGTAGTCCACCGAGCGCTGGTAGTCGGCGGCCATCGCGACGTAGTCGCGGTGCAGCGTGGTGTAGGTGTCGAGCCGCTTGTCCGGCACGAGGGTGACGACGCCGGCGCTGGCGACCTCGCTCGCGACGTCGGTGAACGCCACGCTCGCGAGGCCGGTGCCGGCGCCGTGCACGAACACCATGCCGGGCAGGTCCTCCCCCGCGCCGACGGGCTCGCGCAGGATGCCCTCCACCTCGGTGCCGTCGAGCCGGATCGTCACGTCGGTCTCGCGGACCTCGAACGTCCCCGGGGCGTGCACCGCGCCCGCGGCCGCGAGTTCCGCGGCGCCGCCGATCGCGGTGTCCGACGTCGCCGGCTGGAGGTGGTCGACGACCGGGACCGGGTCCCAGGACGGGCCCGCCAGCGACCCGATCACCGCCAGCCCCACCAGGAGCGCCGCGCTCGTCGTCACCGTCCGCACAATCACCCCGGGAGCCTATCGACTCGCGGGACGGTCCCGGCCCGGCGTCAGGGCACCGGGGTCAGAACCCCAGCCGGCGCAGCTGCTTGGGGTCGCGCTGCCAGTCCCGGGCGACCTTGACGTGCAGGTCGAGGTAGACGCGGGCGCCGAGCAGCCGCTCGATGCCCTGCCGGGCGCGGGTGCCGACGTCGCGCAGCCGCGAGCCGCCGCGGCCGATGACGATGGCCTTCTGCGAGTCGCGCTCCACGTACAGGTCGACGCGCACGTCGAGCAGCGGCGGCCGGCCCGACTTCTCGTCCCCGCTGCCCGGTCGCTCGACGATCTCGTCGACGACCACGGCCAGGGAGTGCGGCAGCTCGTCGCGCACGCCCTCGAGGGCAGCCTCGCGCACCAGCTCGGCCACCATGACCTGCTCCGGCTCGTCGGTGAGCTCCCCGCCCGGGTACAGCTCGGGGCCCTCGGGCAGGTGCTTGACGAGCACGTCCGCGAGCTCGTCGACCTGGTAGCCGTCGCGGGCGGAGACCGGCACGATGTCGGCCCACTCGCGGTCCACCTCGCCCGCGAGCGCCTGCACGGCGAGGAGGTGCTCGACCAGCGTGGCGCGGTCGACCAGGTCCGCCTTGGTGACCACGGCCACGACGGGCACCGCGCGGCGGCCGGTCATCAGCGGCGCGAGCTGGCTCGCGATGAACCGGTCGCCGGGGCCGACCTTCTGGTCGGCGGGCAGGCAGAACGCGATGACGTCGACCTCGCCGAGGGTCTCCCTGACCAGGTCGTTGAGGCGCTGGCCCAGCAGGGTGCGGGGCCGGTGCAGGCCGGGGGTGTCCACGAGGACGAGCTGGGCGTCGGGGCGGTGGACGATCCCGCGGATCGTGTGGCGCGTCGTCTGCGGCCGCGCGGACATGATCGCGACCTTCTCCCCCACCAGCGCGTTGGTGAGCGTGGACTTGCCGGCGTTGGGCCGCCCCACCAGGCAGGCGAACCCGGAGCGGTGGGCTGCCTCGGTCGTGGTCTCGGTCTGGGTCACTGGTGCTCCCTCTGGTCGGACGTGCGCGCGTCGGCGCCGTCTGCTGTGTCGTGCTCGGTGGTCTCGGCGCGGCTGACCAGGAGCGTCGCGAGCTGCTTGCGCCGCCCCTCCACCCGGTCGGCCACGAGGCGCAGCCCGCCGACGTCCGCGGCGGAGCCGGCCAGCGGCACCTTGCCGAGCGCCTTGGCGAGCAGGCCGCCGGCGGTGTCGACGTCGTCGTCGTCGAGCCGCAGGTCGAACAGCTCCCCGAGCTCGTCGACCGGCAGCCGCGACGGAACGCGCCACACGCCGTCGCCGAGCTCCTCGGGCTCGACCACGGCGACCCGGTCGTGCTCGTCGGTCAGCTCGCCGACCAGCTCCTCGAGCACGTCCTCGATGGTCACCAGGCCGGCCGTGCCGCCGTACTCGTCGACGACGACGGCGATGTGCGCGGAGGTCTGCATCTGGCGCAGCAGGTCGTCCACCGGCTTGGACTCCGGCACGAAGACCGCCGGGCGCGCCACCTCGGCCACGGGCCGGTCCCCCGCCGACGGGTCGGCGTCGAGCACGCGCGCGACGTCCTTGAGGTAGGCGACGCCGACCAGGTCGTCCACCGACCCGCCGACGACCGGCAGCCGCGAGAACCCGGACCGCAGGAACAGGCGCATCACCTTGCGCAGCGGCGTGTCCCGGTGGGTGGTGACCATGTCGGTGCGGGGCACCATGACCTCGCGGGCCAGCGTGCCGCGCAGCTCGAGCACGGAGCGGAACAACTCGCGCTCGTCCTCCTCGAACACCTGCGACTCGCCGACCCGCTCGACCATGTCCCGCAGCTCGGCCTCGGTGGGCGGCGCCTCCGGCTCGCGCTGCACCGAGCGGCGCACCGCCCACGCCGTCGCCCGGGCGACGACCGTGAGCAGGCCGGACAGGGCCAGCAGCACCCGCAGCGGGCGCCGGTGCCCGGTCCGGCGCGGGCTGACCCGCACGGTCACCAGCCCCGCGACGACGCCGAGCACGAGCAGCACCAGGAGCGTCTGCCACCAGGCGGGCAGCCAGCCCGCCAGGGCGAGCGTCAGGGCCCCCAGGGCGACGATCTCGGCGGCGGCCCGGACGATCCCCAGCGCGGCGACGGTGCCCGGCGGGTCGAGCAGGAGCGCCTGCGCGGCGCGGGCGCGGTCGGCGCGCGTCTCGGACCGCAGGCCCTCGCCGGCCTCGGCCTCCGTGAGCGCGTCGACGAGCGAGGCGCGCGTGACGCGCAGGACGGCGGCCTCGCCGGCGGCGAGCAGCGCGGTGAGCGTCAGCCCCGCGGCGGCGACGACCAGCAGCAGGAGGGTGGGTGCGTCCATCGGTGCGGCCGGGCTCACCGGCCCGCGAGGAAGGTCAGCAGCAGGCGGCGCTGCAGGCCGAACATCTCCCGCTCCTCCTCCGGCTCGGCGTGGTCGTAGCCGAGCAGGTGCAGGATGCCGTGCGCGGTCAGCAGCAGCATCTCCTCGACGGTGGAGTGCCCGGCGACGACGGCCTGCTTGGCCGCCACCTCGGGGCACAGCACGATGTCGCCGAGGGTGCCGGGCGGGGTGACCTCGCCCTCGCGGCCGGGGCGCAACTCGTCCATGGGGAACGACATGACGTCGGTGGGCCCGGGCTCGTCCATCCAGCGCACGTGCAGGTCCGCCATGACGTCGGCGTCGACGAACAGGATCGACAGCTCGCTCAGGGGGTGGACGTGCAGCGCGTCGAGCACGAACCGCGCCAGGGCGGCGAACTCCGCCTCGTCGAGCCCCTCGACCGCGTACGCGGACTCGTTGTTGACCTCGATGCTCACCGGTCTTCCACCGCCGCGTCCCGCGCCTGGCCGTCGCGGCCCTCGCCGTCCCGGCGCTCGCTCGCGCGGCCGCCGCCCGCGAGCGCCCG
>NZ_LWGM01000022.1 GCF_001750215.1 Isoptericola variabilis
GGGGGCACCGGCGCGGGGGCGGCCGGCCGCGGCGTCCCGGCCCGCGTCCCGGCCGGCGTCCCGGCCGGCGGCCCGCTCCCGGCGGCCGAGTGGTCGAACCGCAGCACCTCACGACGGTCGATCGCGGCGGCCAGCGCGAGCAGGGTGGCCGGCTCGACGGCGGTCGCTCCGGGCGGGCCGGAGGGCATCGCCGCGAACCGTACGGCGTCGAGCCTCGGGCGCAGCCGCGCGGGCAGCACCTGGCGCACCGTGGCCAGGGCGCGCGCGGCGGCCTCGCCCAGCCCGGCCCCGGCGGCGGCCTGCGCGCGCAGGGCGACGGCGAGCGCCACGGCCTGCTCGTCGTCGAACAGCAGCGGCGGCAGCTCGGTGCCGGCGTCGAGCCGGTACCCGCCGTCCGGGCCCTTGACCGCGCGGACGCGGTAGCCCATCCGGCGCAGGCGGTCGACGTCCCGGCGCAGCGTGCGCGGGCTGACGCCCAGCCGCTCGGCCAGCGCGGCGCCCGGCCAGTCGCGCGGCACCTGCAGCAGCGACAGCAGCCGCAGCAGCCGGGAGGTGGGGTCGGTCATGTCGCGACCCTAGACGCAGAAGCGGCCGTGATCCGACCGCTTCTGCTGGGAGCGTGGCGCCGGCGCCGGTGAGACCGGCGCCCGACCGAGCACCCCCCAGAGCGAGGAGCAGTCCCATGTCCGTCACCGTCACCCCGCACCTCAACTTCCGCGGCGAGGCCCGCGCGGCGCTGGAGCTCTACCGGTCCGTGTTCGGCGGCGAGCTCACCGTCGTGACCTACGCCGACGCGCGGGCCGTCACCGACCCGGCGGCCGCCGACCAGGTCATGTGGGGCCAGGTGGCCTCGGACGCCGGGTTCCGCGTCATGGCCTACGACGTGCCGCCGGCCACGCGGTGGGAGCCGGGCACCATCCCGTTCTTCGCGTCCGTGCGCGGCGCGGACGCCGCCGAGATCACCCGCTACTGGGAGCGGCTCGCCGAGGGTGCCACCGTCGTGGTGCCCCTGGCCCCGTCCGGCTGGGCGCCGCTGTACGGGATGCTCACCGACCGGTTCGGCGTCACGTGGGTGCTCGACGTCGAGGCGTCGTGGTCGTGACCCGCCTGCCGTGACCCGCCTGTCGTGACCCGCCTGTCGTGACCCGCCGGTCGTGAGCCGAGGGCCGTGGCCGGTCCGCCGCCGGGGCGGCCGCGCTCGCCGCGCGGCCGCCCCGGCGGGTGGAATCCGCGACCGGTACGGAGCCGTGACCGGCGGGATCATTGACGCCGCGGGACCGGGGATCCTACGGTGCGCAGATCCGCTGTATCGGTTCATTCCCTGGGAGGGGCGATGGCGGAGCACCCCGCTGACGTGGTGCCCACGCTGGAGCTGCGTGGCGTGCGCAAGGCGTTCGGGCCGGTGGTCGCCCTGCGGTCCGGGTCGCTCGTCGTCGCGCCCGGCTCCATCCACGCGCTGGTGGGGGAGAACGGTGCGGGCAAGTCGACCCTCGTGAAGATCGTGGCGGGGGTGTACCGCCGCGACGGCGGCGAGCTGCTGCTGGACGGCCGGCCGGTGGACTTCGGCTCGACGGCGGAGTCCAAGGCGCACGGCGTGGCGGTCATCTACCAGGAGCCCACGCTGTTCCCGGACCTGTCGGTCACCGAGAACATCTTCATGGGCCGCCACCCGCTCGGTGGCCTGCGCCGGATCGACCGCGCCGCGATGTACGCCGAGGCCGCGCGGCTCTTCGAGCGGCTCGGGGTGCGCATCGACCCGCGCCGCAAGGCCGAGGGCCTGTCGATCGCCGACCAGCAGATCATCGAGATCGCCAAGGCCATCTCGCTCGACGCGAGGCTGCTCGTCATGGACGAGCCCACCGCGGCGCTGAGCGGCGTCGAGGTCGAGCGGCTCTTCGCCGTGGCGCGCAGCCTGCGCGACGAGGGGCGCGCCCTGGTGTTCATCTCGCACCGGTTCGACGAGGTGTTCGCGCTGTGCGACACCGTGACGGTGATGCGCGACGGGGAGTACATCGCCACGCACGCGACGGCCGAGACGTCGGTGGACCGGATCGTCGCGGCGATGGTGGGCCGCGACGTCGCCGAGCTGTACCCGAAGACGCCCGCCCCCGTCGGCGACCCCGTCCTCGAGGTGGAGGGGCTGACCTCCGCCGGGGTGTTCCAGGACGTCTCCTTCACGGTCCGGGCGGGGGAGATCGTCGGGCTGGCCGGGCTGGTCGGGGCGGGGCGCAGCGAGATCGCGCGGGCCGTGTTCGGCGTCGACCGGTACGACGCCGGCTCGGTCCTCCTGGGGGGCAGGCCCGTGCCGCCCGGCAGCCCGCGGGCGGCGATCGACGCCGGCATGGCGTTCGTCCCCGAGGACCGCCGCCACCAGGGCCTGGTCATCGACGCGTCGGTGTCGCGCAACGTCGCCGGCGTCGTCCGCGCCGGGCTCGCCCGGCTCGGGCTCCTCACCGCCCGGGCCGAGAACGCGGCGGCCGCGCCGTGGGCGTCGCGCCTGGAGGTCAAGACCGGGGCGCTGGACATGCACGCGGCCACGATGAGCGGCGGCAACCAGCAGAAGGTCGTCATCGCCAAGTGGCTGGCCACCGAGCCGCGGCTGCTCATCATCGACGAGCCGACCCGCGGCATCGACGTCGGCACCAAGGCGGAGGTGCACCGGCTGCTGTCCGAGCTGGCCGGCCGCGGCATCGCCATCCTCATGATCTCGTCGGAGCTGCCCGAGGTCCTCGGCATGGCCGACCGGGTCGTCGTCGTCGCCGAGGGGCGCATCACCGCCGACCTGCCGCGCGCGGAGGCCACGCCCGAGGCCGTCATGCTCGCCGCGACGCACCACCCCGCGACGCACGACCCCGCGACGCAGCACGTGGCGGCGCCCCACCCGTCGACCGTCGCACCCACGGAGGCCGCGTCATGAACCAGCCGGTCCTGCGGCACGAGGACGGGGCCGAGGCATCGACGTCGGAGGCGCTGCTCGTCGAGCCGAGCCAGCTCTCGCGCGGGCGCCGCATGCTCAACGTCGTCCTGCGCTCGCGGGAGCTGTCGATCTTCCTGGTGCTCGTCGCCGTCGTGGCCGCCGCCACGGCGCGCAACAGCGGGTTCCTGCTCAGCGCGGACGGGTGGCGCAACTTCCTGCTCAACCCGTCGATCCTGCTGCTGCTCGCCGTCGGGCAGGCCGCCGTCATCATCACCCGCAACGTGGACCTGTCGGTCGGCTCGGTGATGGCGCTGACGGCCTACCTCACCGGGCGCATGTTCATCGACCTGCCGGGCGTGCCCGTCGTCGCGGTGTTCGCCGCGTGCGTCGTGGCCGGAGGGCTGCTCGGGCTGGTCAACGGCCTGCTCGTCGCGCTCGCGCGGGTGCCGGCGCTCGTCATCACCCTGGGGACGCTGTACGCCTACCGCGGCATCATGCTGACCTGGGCCGGCAGCGACCGGATCAACGCCGGCGACCTGCCCCCCGGCTTCCTGTCGCTGGCCAACCGCTCGGTGCTCACCGTCCCGGTGCTGACGCTCGTGGCGCTGGCCGTGCTCGTCGTCGTCGGCTACTACCTGTACACCGCCCGCGGCGGGCGCGAGCTGTACGCCATCGGCTCCGACCCCGACGCCGCCGTGCTGTACGGGCTCGACGTCCGCCGCCGCGTCGTCGCGGCGTTCGTCCTCAGCGGGGCGCTCGCGGGGCTCGCCGGCGTGGTCTACACCGCCCGGTACGGCACGGTGAGCTCCAGCGTCGGCTCCGGGTTCGAGCTGCAGGCGGTGGCCGCCGTCGTCATCGGCGGCGTGGCCATCTTCGGCGGCGGCGGCACCGTGTGGGGCGCCGCCATCGGCGCCTTCCTGCTGGTGACCATCAACCGGGCGCTGCCGAGCCTCGGCATCGCCGACTTCTGGCAGCGCGCCGTGTGGGGGGCCCTCATCCTGGGCGCGATCGTGCTGGACCGGGTGCTGGCGGCGCGCCAGGCCCGCAGGCTGGTCCGAGCGAGGGACGTCTCATGAGCACCCCGACCCGTGCGTACGCCGCGTACTCCCAGCCGCTGTGGAAGCGGGTGCTGCTGACCCGCGAGACGGCGATCATCGCCCTGACCGTCGCCGTCATCGTGTGGGCGCTCGCGACCGTGCCCAACTTCGACGGCCCGCTCACGCTGAAGTTCCTGCTCCAGGACATCGCGCCGATCCTGCTCATCGCCCTGCCGATGACGATGATCATCATCACCGGCGAGATCGACCTGTCGGTCGCGAGCATCGTCGGGCTGAGCAGCGTGCTGCTCGGGGTGCTGCACCAGGGCGGGATGTCGGTGCCGGCCGCGGGCGCCGTCGCCCTGCTGGTCGGCGCCGCCTGCGGCGCGCTCAACGGGGTCCTCGTCGCCTACGTCGGCCTGCCGTCCCTGGCCGTGACGATCGGCACGCTGGCGCTCTTCCGCGGCATCGCCGTCGGGCTGCTCGGCACCACGGCCGTGACCGACTTCCCCGAGGCGTGGACCGACCTGGCCACCGGGACGGTCGGGGACAGCAGCGTCCCGCTCGTGATGGTCCCGTTCGCGGTGCTGGCCGTGGTGTTCACGCTACTGCTGCACTTCTCCCCGTTCGGCCGCGGCGTCTACGACATCGGCCTGGGCGGCGAGGCCGCCCACTTCAGCGGCGTGCACGTGGCGCGCACCAAGCTCGTGCTGTTCGTCCTGTCCGGCGTCGTCTCGGCGTTCGCCGGCCTCTACTTCACCCTGCGGTTCGGCAGCGCCCGCGGCGACAACGCCACGGGGCTGGAGCTGCAGGTGATCGCCGCCGTGCTGCTCGGCGGCGTGTCCATCTTCGGCGGGCGCGGGCGGCTGCACGGCGTGCTCGCCGGCGTCGTGCTCATCGGCGTGATCGCCAGCGCGCTGCGGCTCGAGGGCGTGACCGTCAACGTCACCAACATCGTCATCGGGGTGCTGCTGGTCGTCTCGGTGGTCTCCGGCGGGCTGGTGGCGTACGTGTCGGGCCGGCTCCGACGTCCGAGGTCCCGCCCCTCCTCCGAGGCCCCGGGGTCCTCCTCCCAGCGCGCGGCGTCCGCCGGCGCCTGACCCAGGCGAAAGGTAGAACGATGAAGTTCCACTCCCAGCGCAGAGCGGCGCTCGTCGCCGTGACCCTCAGCGCCGCCCTGACCCTGGCCGCCTGCGGTGGTGGCGGGGACGGCGGTGGCGGCGGCGAGACCGCCGGTGGCGGAGGCGGCGAGGGCGGCGGCGAGCTGACCCTGACGATGCTCCCCAAGAACCTCGGCAACCCGTACTTCGACGTCAGCACGGCCGGCGCGCGGGAGGCGGCGGGCGAGCTCGACGCCACCCTCGAGGAGGTCGGGCCCGAGCAGGCCAGCCCCGACGCCCAGGTGCAGTACATCAACACCGCCGCCCAGCAGGGCGTGGGCGGCCTCATCGTCTCGGCCAACGACCCGACGGCGATCTGCGACGCGATCGAGGAGGCCCGCGGTGCCGGCACGAAGGTGGTCACCTTCGACTCCGACACCAGCCCCGAGTGCCGCGACCTGTTCGTCAACCAAGCCACGGCCGAGGGCATCGCCGCCAAGCAGCTCGAGCTCATCGCCGAGCAGATCGGCGGCAAGGGCGAGATCGCGATCCTGTCGGCCAGCGCCAACGCGACGAACCAGAACGCCTGGATCGCGATGATGGAGGAGGAGCTGGCCTCCAACCCCGACTACGCGAACATCACCCTCGTGGACACCGTGTACGGCGACGACGAGGACCAGAAGTCCTTCGACGAGACCGAGGCGCTGCTGCAGAACCACCCCAACCTCAAGGGGATCGTCTCGCCGACGACGGTGGGCATCGCCGCCGCGGCCCGCTACCTGCAGAACTCGGAGTACAAGGGCAGGGTCGCCCTGACGGGCCTCGGCACCCCGAACCAGATGCGGCCCTACGTCGAGGACGGCACGGTCACGGCCTTCGCGCTGTGGAACCCGGGCGACCTCGGCTACCTCGCCACCTACGCCACGGCCGCGCTGGTCAACGGCGACATCACCGGCGAGGAGGGCGACACGTTCGAGGCCGGCCGGCTCGGGGAGTACACCGTCGAGGCCGACGGCGTGGTGGTGCTCGGCGAGCCGTTCGTGTTCGACAAGGAGAACATCGCGGACTTCGACTTCTAGCCCCGCACCGCTGTGGGTACAGGACACGCCGGCCGATCCCTGGATCGACCGGCGTGTCCTGTACCCACAGCGTCCGGGGCGGGCCGGGAGCGGGCCGGTGGCGGGGCGGGGTCAGGGGTGCACCGGGTCCACCACCAGCGCCGACCCGCCGCCGCGGCGCTCCGGCTCGGCGACCGCGGTGAGCAGGCCGTCGGGCCCGATCTCGATCGCGGTGGCCGCGCCGATCTCCGCCGCGCTGGAGAACGCGTCGCCCGACGCCTCGAGCTCGTGCCCGTACGCCTCGAGCTGCGGGCCGTAGGCCTCGATGAACGCCGGCTCGGCCGTCACCGTCGCGGTGTTGCGCTGCGCGGCCCGCGGCGCGGCGAGCGCCTCGGCGATGGGCATGCCGCGGTCGATCCGGTTGGTCAGCGTCTGCAGCACCGTGGTGATGATCGTCGACCCGCCGGGGGAGCCGAGCGCGAGCACCGGCGCCCCGTCCTGCATCACCAGCGTGGGGGAGATCGACGAGCGCGGCCGCTTGCCCGGCTCGATCCGGTTCGGGTCCGCCTCGTCCCACACGGTGGTGAAGTCCGTCAGCTCGTTGTTCAGCAGGAACCCGCGGCCGGGCACCACGATGCCGGAGCCGCCCGTCTGCTCGATCGTCAGCGTGTACTCCACGACGTCGCCCGCGGCGTCCACGACGGTGAGGTTCGTCGTCGAGACGTTCTCCGTGTCGGGCCGCTCGGCCGGGGACGACGACGCGCACGGCTCGCCGTCGGCGGTGAGGTCGCCCGCCGGCTGCGGCTTGGGCAGCGCCGCGTCGGGGTCGACGAGGCACGCGCGCTCGGCGGCGTACTCGTCGGACAGCAGCGCCTTGAGCGGGACGTCCACGTAGGCCGGGTCGCCGACGGCGGCGCCCCGGTCGGCGAACGCCAGCGCGCTGGCCTCGAGGTAGTGGTGCAGGTACTCGGCGTCGGACATCCCGGCGAGGTCGAACGTCTCGAGGATGTTCAGCGCCTCGCCCACGGTGGAGCCGCCGCTCGAGGACGGACCCATGCCGTAGACGTCGAGGCCGCGGTAGCCGACGCGCGTCGGCTCGCGCACCAGGGCCTCGTAGCCGGCGAGGTCCTCGAGCTCGAGGTAGCCGGGCGGCACCGGCAGGTCGGTGCCCGGGTCGGTGACCGGGTCCTGCACGGCGCTGACCATCTCCTCGGCGAGGCGGCCGGAGTAGAAGGCCTCGACGCCGTGCTTCGCCAGCAGGCCGTAGGTGTGCGCCAGGTCCCGGTTGCGGAAGACGCTGCCGACGGCCGGGGCGTCGCCGCCGGGCAGGAAGAGCTCCGCGGTGGCGGGGAACGCGGCGAACCGCTCGGCGTTGTCGAGCGTCTGGCTGCGGAACGTCTCGTCGACGACGAAGCCGCGCCGCGCCAGCTGGGTGGCCGGCTTGAGCGCCTCGCCGAGCGACAGGGTGCCCCAGCGCTCGAGCGCCAGGTCCCAGGTGGCCGGCGTGCCCGGCGTGCCGACCGACACGCCGCTGGTGACCAGCTCCGGCGTGAAGTCGTACGGCTCGCCGGTGGCCGGGTCGATGAACGCGTCGCGCGGCATCGCCGCCGGCGCGGTCTCGCGCCCGTCGATGGTCTCGACGACGCCGGTCTCGGCGTCGTAGTGCAGGAAGTACCCGCCGCCGCCGATGCCGGCGCTGTACGGCTCGGTGACCCCGAGCGCCGCGGCGGCCGCGACGGCGGCGTCGACGGCGTTGCCGCCGCGGCGCAGCACCTCCAGCCCGACGCGGCTGGCCTCGGGGTCGACGGTGCTGATCGCTCCGCCGGTGCCCACGGCCAGGGGCGTGCCCTCCTCCTGGCGCGGGTCGGCGGCGGCGGGTGCGAGCGCGGGGACGGCGCCCGCGACGGCGAGGCCGGTCGCGAGGAGCGCGGCGGCGAGCGGGCGGGGTGACGGTCGGCGCCGGATGGAGCTGCGGTGGTCCATGGCGGTCTCCTGGGAGCGGGGACGGGAAGCCTCCACCGTCACCCGCCCGCGGCGCCCTCGCCCGCCGAGCCCGGCGGCGTGGCCGCGACCTGCCGGACCACCGCGGCGGCGACCTCGTCGGGCTCGGTCTCGGGCACCCAGTGGTTCGCGTCGAGCGCGGTGAACCGGTACGGCGCGCGCACGTGGCGCTCGGTCGCCTCGGCGGCCGCGCGGCCGAGGGCCACGTCCCGCGCGCCCCACACGTACGTCGTCGGCACCTCGACGTCACCGACCGGCGTGCGGGCGAGCGGCAGCGCGCGGTACCAGCCGAGGATCCCGCGCAGGGCCGTCGGGTCGCCCAGGCGGGCGGCGTAGCGGGCCGCGTCCGACGCCGGCAGCCCGGTGCGCTCGAGCGCCGGGGCGAGCCACCGGCGCAGCACGGCCTCCGGCACCGCGGGCGCCTGGAAGAAGCCGACGTACAGCGAGCGCAGCGCCTGGTCGGAGCGCACCAGCGAGCGGGCCAGGGCCCGGGGGTGCGGCGTCGACAGCACGGTGAGGCTGCGCACGCGCTCCGGCGCCCACGCGGCCAGGGCCCAGGCGACGTTGCCGCCCCAGTCGTGCCCGACGACGTGCGCCGGCCCGGTGGCATCCAGCAGGGCGCCGACGTCGGCGACGAGGTGCTCCAGCCGGTAGGCCGCCCGGGCGCCGGGCCGCGCGCCGGGGGAGTAGCCGCGCTGGTCGAGGGCGACGGTGCGCAGGCCGGCGTCGTGCAGCAGCGGGGCGACGCGCGACCAGCTCGAGGAGTCCTCCGGGAAGCCGTGCAGCAGCACGACGGGCGGGCCGTCCGCCGGCCCGGCGTCGTGCACCGCGAACGTGAGGCGGCCGCGGTGCAGGGAGGTCAGGCGGGGAGCGGCGGTCACCGGTCCAGCGTCGGGCGGGTCCCCGGGGCCCGGCAAGGCCAGCCGACGTTGTGGGTACAGAACACGCCGGGCGATCCGCGGATCGCCCGGCGTGTTCTGTACCCACAAGTGGAAGGGTCAGTCGGCGACGGCGCCCGCGGCGTCGGCCTCGGTCGCCCGGATGCGGGCGCTGGCCGTGGTCATGTGGCTGCCCATCGCCGCCTCCGTCGCGGCGCGGTCGCGGGTGCGCATGGCCTCCAGCACCCGGCGGTGCTCCTCGTAGGCGGCCTCGGTGCTCTCCCGGGTCCGCACGCCGCGGTCCACCCACACCCGCAGCAGCGAGCGCATGCTCTGCAGCAGGTCGGCCAGCACCTCGTTGCGCGCGGACCGTGCGATCTGGACGTGGAACCGGATGTCGGCGTCGATGAACGCCTCGGGGTCGTCGAGGTGCGCCGCCTGCTGCTCGAGGTAGCGGGCCAGCTGGTCCAGCTCCTCGTCCGTGGCGTGCTCCGCGGCCAGCACGGCGGCCGTGCACTCGAGCGACGAGCGCACCTCGAGCAGCTCGCGCGTGCGGTCCGCGGCCAGCATGAGGCCCCAGCTCAGCGTCGTGGGCAGCAGCTCGGAGGTGCCGCCGCGCAGGTAGGTCCCGGAGCCGGGGCGGACCTGGACGATCCCGAGGATCTCCAGCGCGGCGATGGCCTCGCGCACCGCGGAGCGGCCGACGCCGAGGCGCTCGGCGAGGAGCCGCTCGGAGGGCAGGCGCGATCCTGGCGTCAGCTCGCCGTCGGTGAGCAGCTGGACGAGCTGCCGGGCGACGACGGACGCGGGGGAGCCGCTGGGCACCGACTCGAGCTCGAGCCGGACGTTCAGCGGGTCGTCCTCCCTGAACACGGGCATGGCGGAAGCGTACCGGGACGGGGCCGGCGTCGGACTGATTGGTCAACCGGTTGACAAGTTACGGTCGTCGCCGCCAGGATCGGTGGCGCGCACCACCGTTGCAGCGCTCAGTCCGAGCAGCGTCGTTCACCCGAAGCAGGAGTCACCGTGGACATCCCCGCCCCCGGAGGCCGTACGGCCTCCGCCGTCGAGCAGTCGACGATCCGCAAGATCTCGCTCCGCATCGTGCCGTTCGTGGCCCTGATGTTCTTCATCAACTTCCTCGACCGCACCGCGATCGGGTTCGCCGCCCCGAACGGCCTCGAGGCCGACCTCGCCCTGAGCGCCGCCCAGTTCGGCTTCGCCTCCGGCGTCTTCTTCATCGGCTACATCCTGCTCGAGGTGCCCTCGAACCTGGCGCTGCACAAGTTCGGCGCCCGCGTCTGGCTCGCGCGGATCATGATCACCTGGGGCATCGTCTCGCTGCTGTTCACCTGGGTGCAGAGCTACCCCCAGCTGGTCGGCCTGCGCTTCCTGCTCGGCGTCGCCGAGGCCGGGTTCTTCCCCGGCGCGATCCTGTTCCTGTCGATGTGGGTCCCGGCCCGCCACCGCGGCAAGATGCTCGCGCTGTTCTACCTGGCGCAGCCGCTGACCAACGTCATCGGGGCGCCGCTGGCCGGCTGGCTCATGTCGCACGACGCCGCCCTGGGCCTCGAGGGCTGGCGCTTCATGTTCCTGTGCGTCTCGGTCCCGGCGATCGTCGTCGGCCTGCTGTGCCTGGTCGTGCTCAAGGACAAGCCGTCGCAGGCGGGCTGGCTGACCGCGGAGGAGGTGACCTGGCTCGAGACCGAGCTGGCCACGGAGAACGCCGGCAAGGCCGGCAGCGACCACGCCAAGGGCGGCCTGAAGATCGCGTTCGGCAGCGGCCGCGTGTGGATGCTCGCGCTGGTGTACTTCGGCTTCATCTACGGCCTGTACGCCCTGAGCTTCTTCCTGCCCACGATCATCGACGGCTTCCAGGAGCAGTTCGGCACCACCTTCGACCTGTTCCAGAAGGGCCTGATCACCGCCATCCCGTACGTGCCCGCGGCGATCGCGCTCTGGTTCTGGTCCCGCGACGCCTCGCGCCGCGGCCTGCGCACCTGGCACATCGTGGTCCCCGCCGTCGCGGGCGGCGTGAGCATCCCGCTCGCCCTGTACATGGGCTCGCCCGCGGCCACGATCGCCGTCGTCGCGGTCACCGCCATGGCGATCTTCGCCGCGCTGCCCAACTTCTGGACCGTGCCCACGCGGTTCCTGACCGGCGCCGCCGCCGCGGCGGGCGTGGCCCTCATCAACACGCTGGGCAACATGGCCGGCTTCGCCGCCCCGTACGTCACCGGCGCGGTGGCCGACTGGACGGGCGGCTACCAGGTGCCCATGTTCATCGTCGGCTTCTTCATGCTGCTGTCCGCGGTGCTGATGGCCGTGCTGGCCCGCCGCGGCCGCACCGGCGACACCCCCGCCGTCCCCGCGCACGAGAAGGCCGAGGCCCGCGCATGACCCGCCTGTTCAACGACCCGGCGCGGTTCGCCGACGAGATGGTCGAGGGCTTCGTCGCCGCCAACGGCCGCTGGGTGCGGCGCGTGCACGGCGGCGTCGCCCGGGCGACGACGTCGGCCCCCGGCACCGTCGCGCTCGTGATCGGCGGCGGCTCCGGCCACTACCCGGCCTTCGGCGGCCTGGTGGGCCACGGCGTCGCGGCCGGTGCGGCGATGGGAAACCTCTTCGCCAGCCCGTCGGCCCAGCAGGTCGCGGCGGTCGCCCGGGCCAGCCACCACGGCGGCGGCGTGCTGCTCTCGTACGGCAACTACGCCGGCGACGTGCTCAACTTCGGCGCCGCCCAGCGCGCGCTGGAGGCCGAGGGCATCCCGGTGCGCACCGTGCGGGTCACCGACGACGTCGCGAGCGCCGGCGTCGACGAGCGGCACAGGCGCCGCGGCATCGCCGGGGACCTGTGCGTGTTCAAGACCGCCGGCGCGGCGGCCGAGCAGGGCCGCACCCTCGACGAGGTCGCCGCCGTCGCCGAGCGCGCCAACGAGCGCACCCGGTCCTTCGGCGTGGCCTTCTCCGGCTGCTCCCTGCCCGGCGCCGACGAGCCGCTGTTCACCGTGCCCGAGGGCCGCATGGCCGTCGGCATGGGCATCCACGGCGAGCGCGGCATCGACGAGACCGACGTGCCCAGCGCCGACGAGCTCGCCGAGCTGCTGGTCGGGCGCCTCCTGGCGGAGCTGCCCGACGGCGTGGAGGCCGACGGCGCGCACGTCGTGCCGCTCCTCAACGGCCTGGGCTCGGTGAAGTACGAGGAGCTGTTCGTCGTCTTCCGCCGCGTGCAGCAGCTCCTCGCGGCCAGCGGCGCCGTCGTCGTCGAGCCCGAGGTGGGCGAGCTGGTCACCAGCTTCGACATGGCCGGCGTCTCGCTGACCCTGTTCTGGCCGGACGCCGAGCTCGAGGAGCTGTGGGCCGCGCCCGCCGACACCCCGGCCTACCGCAAGGGCGCCGCCGTGCCGGCCGAGCGCGTGGACGCCGCCACCCTCGCGGCCGACGCCGCGACGGCGATCCCGCCGGCGTCCGAGGAGTCGCAGGAGGCCGCGCGCCGGGTCGCCGAGGCGATCGCCGCCGCGCGCGCCACCATCGACGAGCACGTCGACGAGCTCGGCCGGATCGACGCGGTGGCCGGCGACGGCGACCACGGCATCGGCATGCAGCGCGGCGTGCACGCCGCGCTGCATGCCGATGCCGTGGTCGCCGTCGCCGGCCACCGCGTCGATCCGGCCGAGCTCGTCGACGTGCTCGTCGATGGTGGCGCGCGCGGCGGCGATCGCCTCGGCGACCCGGCGCGCGGCCTCCTGCGACTCCTCGGACGCCGGCGGGATCGCCGTCGCGGCGTCGGCCGCGAGGGTGGCGGCGTCCACGCGCTCGGCCGGCACGGCGGCGCCCTTGCGGTAGGCCGGGGTGTCGGCGGGCGCGGCCCACAGCTCCTCGAGCTCGGCGTCCGGCCAGAACAGGGTCAGCGAGACGCCGGCCATGTCGAAGCTGGTGACCAGCTCGCCCACCTCGGGCTCGACGACGACGGCGCCGCTGGCCGCGAGGAGCTGCTGCACGCGGCGGAAGACGACGAACAGCTCCTCGTACTTCACCGAGCCCAGGCCGTTGAGGAGCGGCACGACGTGCGCGCCGTCGGCCTCCACGCCGTCGGGCAGCTCCGCCAGGAGGCGCCCGACCAGCAGCTCGGCGAGCTCGTCGGCGCTGGGCACGTCGGTCTCGTCGATGCCGCGCTCGCCGTGGATGCCCATGCCGACGGCCATGCGGCCCTCGGGCACGGTGAACAGCGGCTCGTCGGCGCCGGGCAGGGAGCAGCCGGAGAAGGCCACGCCGAAGGACCGGGTGCGCTCGTTGGCGCGCTCGGCGACGGCGGCGACCTCGTCGAGGGTGCGGCCCTGCTCGGCCGCCGCGCCGGCGGTCTTGAACACGCACAGGTCCCCGGCGATGCCGCGGCGCCTGTGCCGCTCGTCGACGCCGGCGCTCGCGACGTCGTCGGTGACCCGCACGGTGCGCACCGGGATGCCCTCGGCCTCCAGCGCGCGCTGGGCGGCGCCGAAGTTGAGCACGTCGCCGGCGTAGTTGCCGTACGAGAGCAGCACGCCGCCGCCGTGGTGGCTGGCCCGGGCGACCGCCGCGACCTGCTGGGCCGACGGGCTGGCGAAGAGGTTTCCCATCGCCGCACCGGCCGCGACGCCGTGGCCCACCAGGCCGCCGAAGGCCGGGTAGTGGCCGGAGCCGCCGCCGATCACGAGCGCGACGGTGCCGGGGGCCGACGTCGTCGCCCGGGCGACGCCGCCGTGCACGCGCCGCACCCAGCGGCCGTTGGCGGCGACGAAGCCCTCGACCATCTCGTCGGCGAACCGCGCCGGGTCGTTGAACAGGCGGGTCATGCGCGGGCCTCGGCCTTCTCGTGCGCGGGGACGGCGGGGGTGTCGCCGGTGCGGCCGCGGCGGGCCAGCACGGCCATCAGCACCGCGGACAGCAGCATGAAGAAGCCGACGATGAACATGGGCACCTGGTAGCCGCCCGTCCAGTCGGCCACCGCGCCGGTGACGTACGGGGCGGCGAAGCCGGCCATGTTGCCCAGCGTGTTGATGAGGGCCACGCCCGCCGCGGCGGCGGCGCCGGTCAGGAACCGCGTGGGCACGGTCCAGAAGTTGGGCAGCGCGGCGAAGATCGCCATGGCGGTGACCGCGACGACGGCGATCGTGGCCGCGGGCGAGCCCATGTACAGGGCGAGCGGGATGCTCACGCCGCCCGCGACGGCGGGGACCACGATGTGCCAGGTGCGCAGGCCGCGGCGCGAGGCGTCGCGGGACCAGAACCAGAGCGCGATCGCCGCGGGCACGTACGGGATGGCGGTGATCAGGCCCTTCTGGAACAGGTCGAAGGTGGTGCCGAACTGCTCCTGGAAGCCGTCGATGATCGTGGGCAGGAAGAAGCTCAGGGCGTACAGGCCGTAGATGAAGCCGAAGTACACCAGCGCGAGCATCCACACGCGGCCGCTGCCGAACGCGATCTTCAGGCCGCCCTTGGCGTGGTCGCTGCCGGCCTTGCCGGCGTTCTCCGTGGCCAGCTCGGTCTCGAGCCAGGTCACCTCCTCCGCGGTCAGCCAGCCCGCCTGCGACGGCTTGTCCTTGAGCACGACCAGGCACAGCAGGCCGACGACGATCGCCGGGACCGAGACGCACAGGAACATGAAGCGCCAGCCCTCGAGGCCCAGGGCGGCGTCGTGCGACATGAGCCAGCCGGCCAGCGGCGCCCCGATGACGTTGGTCAGCGGCTGCGCCAGGTAGAACAGCGCGAGCATCTTGCCGCGGTGGCGGGCCGGGACCCACATCGACAGGAACAGGATCGCGCCGGGGAAGAACCCGGCCTCGGCGACGCCGAGCAGGAAGCGCAGGCCGACCAGCTGGGGGTAGCTCTGCACCCAGGTGAACAGCAGCGAGACGATGCCCCAGGTGATCATGATCCGCGCGAGCCAGACGCGGGCGCCGAACTTGTGCAGCGCCAGGTTCGAGGGCACCTCGAGCAGGATGTAGCCGATGAAGAAGACGCCGGAGGCGAAGCCGAACTGGGCGGCGCTCAGGGCGAGGTCGGCCTCGAGGCCGTTCGGGGCGGCGAACCCGATCGCGGTGCGGTCGAGGAAGTTGATGAAGAACATCAGGGCCACGAACGGCACGATGCGGAGCGAGATCTTGCGGATCGTCGACTGCTCGACGGCGGAGGCCGTACGGCCTCCGGGGGCGGGGATGTCCACGGTGACTCCTGCTTCGGGTGAACGACGCTGCTCGGACTGAGCGCTGCAACGGTGGTGCGCGCCACCGATCCTGGCGGCGACGACCGTAACTTGTCAACCGGTTGACCAATCAGTCCGACGCCGGCCCCGTCCCGGTACGCTTCCGCCATGCCCGTGTTCAGGGAGGACGACCCGCTGAACGTCCGGCTCGAGCTCGAGTCGGTGCCCAGCGGCTCCCCCGCGTCCGTCGTCGCCCGGCAGCTCGTCCAGCTGCTCACCGACGGCGAGCTGACGCCAGGATCGCGCCTGCCCTCCGAGCGGCTCCTCGCCGAGCGCCTCGGCGTCGGCCGCTCCGCGGTGCGCGAGGCCATCGCCGCGCTGGAGATCCTCGGGATCGTCCAGGTCCGCCCCGGCTCCGGGACCTACCTGCGCGGCGGCACCTCCGAGCTGCTGCCCACGACGCTGAGCTGGGGCCTCATGCTGGCCGCGGACCGCACGCGCGAGCTGCTCGAGGTGCGCTCGTCGCTCGAGTGCACGGCCGCCGTGCTGGCCGCGGAGCACGCCACGGACGAGGAGCTGGACCAGCTGGCCCGCTACCTCGAGCAGCAGGCGGCGCACCTCGACGACCCCGAGGCGTTCATCGACGCCGACATCCGGTTCCACGTCCAGATCGCACGGTCCGCGCGCAACGAGGTGCTGGCCGACCTGCTGCAGAGCATGCGCTCGCTGCTGCGGGTGTGGGTGGACCGCGGCGTGCGGACCCGGGAGAGCACCGAGGCCGCCTACGAGGAGCACCGCCGGGTGCTGGAGGCCATGCGCACCCGCGACCGCGCCGCGACGGAGGCGGCGATGGGCAGCCACATGACCACGGCCAGCGCCCGCATCCGGGCGACCGAGGCCGACGCCGCGGGCGCCGTCGCCGACTGACCCTTCCACTTGTGGGTACAGAACACGCCGGGCGATCCGCGGATCGCCCGGCGTGTTCTGTACCCACAACGTCGGCTGGCCTTGCCGGGCCCCGGGGACCCGCCCGACGCTGGACCGGTGACCGCCGCTCCCCGCCTGACCTCCCTGCACCGCGGCCGCCTCACGTTCGCGGTGCACGACGCCGGGCCGGCGGACGGCCCGCCCGTCGTGCTGCTGCACGGCTTCCCGGAGGACTCCTCGAGCTGGTCGCGCGTCGCCCCGCTGCTGCACGACGCCGGCCTGCGCACCGTCGCCCTCGACCAGCGCGGCTACTCCCCCGGCGCGCGGCCCGGCGCCCGGGCGGCCTACCGGCTGGAGCACCTCGTCGCCGACGTCGGCGCCCTGCTGGATGCCACCGGGCCGGCGCACGTCGTCGGGCACGACTGGGGCGGCAACGTCGCCTGGGCCCTGGCCGCGTGGGCGCCGGAGCGCGTGCGCAGCCTCACCGTGCTGTCGACGCCGCACCCCCGGGCCCTGGCCCGCTCGCTGGTGCGCTCCGACCAGGCGCTGCGCTCGCTGTACGTCGGCTTCTTCCAGGCGCCCGCGGTGCCGGAGGCCGTGCTGCGCCGGTGGCTCGCCCCGGCGCTCGAGCGCACCGGGCTGCCGGCGTCGGACGCGGCCCGCTACGCCGCCCGCCTGGGCGACCCGACGGCCCTGCGCGGGATCCTCGGCTGGTACCGCGCGCTGCCGCTCGCCCGCACGCCGGTCGGTGACGTCGAGGTGCCGACGACGTACGTGTGGGGCGCGCGGGACGTGGCCCTCGGCCGCGCGGCCGCCGAGGCGACCGAGCGCCACGTGCGCGCGCCGTACCGGTTCACCGCGCTCGACGCGAACCACTGGGTGCCCGAGACCGAGCCCGACGAGGTCGCCGCCGCGGTGGTCCGGCAGGTCGCGGCCACGCCGCCGGGCTCGGCGGGCGAGGGCGCCGCGGGCGGGTGACGGTGGAGGCTTCCCGTCCCCGCTCCCAGGAGACCGCCATGGACCACCGCAGCTCCATCCGGCGCCGACCGTCACCCCGCCCGCTCGCCGCCGCGCTCCTCGCGACCGGCCTCGCCGTCGCGGGCGCCGTCCCCGCGCTCGCACCCGCCGCCGCCGACCCGCGCCAGGAGGAGGGCACGCCCCTGGCCGTGGGCACCGGCGGAGCGATCAGCACCGTCGACCCCGAGGCCAGCCGCGTCGGGCTGGAGGTGCTGCGCCGCGGCGGCAACGCCGTCGACGCCGCCGTCGCGGCCGCCGCGGCGCTCGGGGTCACCGAGCCGTACAGCGCCGGCATCGGCGGCGGCGGGTACTTCCTGCACTACGACGCCGAGACCGGCGTCGTCGAGACCATCGACGGGCGCGAGACCGCGCCGGCGGCGATGCCGCGCGACGCGTTCATCGACCCGGCCACCGGCGAGCCGTACGACTTCACGCCGGAGCTGGTCACCAGCGGCGTGTCGGTCGGCACGCCGGGCACGCCGGCCACCTGGGACCTGGCGCTCGAGCGCTGGGGCACCCTGTCGCTCGGCGAGGCGCTCAAGCCGGCCACCCAGCTGGCGCGGCGCGGCTTCGTCGTCGACGAGACGTTCCGCAGCCAGACGCTCGACAACGCCGAGCGGTTCGCCGCGTTCCCCGCCACCGCGGAGCTCTTCCTGCCCGGCGGCGACGCCCCGGCCGTCGGCAGCGTCTTCCGCAACCGGGACCTGGCGCACACCTACGGCCTGCTGGCGAAGCACGGCGTCGAGGCCTTCTACTCCGGCCGCCTCGCCGAGGAGATGGTCAGCGCCGTGCAGGACCCGGTCACCGACCCGGGCACCGACCTGCCGGTGCCGCCCGGCTACCTCGAGCTCGAGGACCTCGCCGGCTACGAGGCCCTGGTGCGCGAGCCGACGCGCGTCGGCTACCGCGGCCTCGACGTCTACGGCATGGGTCCGTCCTCGAGCGGCGGCTCCACCGTGGGCGAGGCGCTGAACATCCTCGAGACGTTCGACCTCGCCGGGATGTCCGACGCCGAGTACCTGCACCACTACCTCGAGGCCAGCGCGCTGGCGTTCGCCGACCGGGGCGCCGCCGTCGGCGACCCGGCCTACGTGGACGTCCCGCTCAAGGCGCTGCTGTCCGACGAGTACGCCGCCGAGCGCGCGTGCCTCGTCGACCCCGACGCGGCGCTGCCCAAGCCGCAGCCGGCGGGCGACCTCACCGCCGACGGCGAGCCGTGCGCGTCGTCGTCCCCGGCCGAGCGGCCCGACACGGAGAACGTCTCGACGACGAACCTCACCGTCGTGGACGCCGCGGGCGACGTCGTGGAGTACACGCTGACGATCGAGCAGACGGGCGGCTCCGGCATCGTGGTGCCCGGCCGCGGGTTCCTGCTGAACAACGAGCTGACGGACTTCACCACCGTGTGGGACGAGGCGGACCCGAACCGGATCGAGCCGGGCAAGCGGCCGCGCTCGTCGATCTCCCCCACGCTGGTGATGCAGGACGGGGCGCCGGTGCTCGCGCTCGGCTCCCCCGGCGGGTCGACGATCATCACCACGGTGCTGCAGACGCTGACCAACCGGATCGACCGCGGCATGCCCATCGCCGAGGCGCTCGCCGCGCCGCGGGCCGCGCAGCGCAACACCGCGACGGTGACGGCCGAGCCGGCGTTCATCGAGGCCTACGGCCCGCAGCTCGAGGCGTACGGGCACGAGCTCGAGGCGTCGGGCGACGCGTTCTCCAGCGCGGCGGAGATCGGCGCGGCCACCGCGATCGAGATCGGGCCCGACGGCCTGCTCACCGCGGTCGCCGAGCCGGAGCGCCGCGGCGGCGGGTCGGCGCTGGTGGTGGACCCGGTGCACCCCTGACCCCGCCCCGCCACCGGCCCGCTCCCGGCCCGCCCCGGACGCTGTGGGTACAGGACACGCCGGTCGATCCAGGGATCGGCCGGCGTGTCCTGTACCCACAGCGGTGCGGGGCTAGAAGTCGAAGTCCGCGATGTTCTCCTTGTCGAACACGAACGGCTCGCCGAGCACCACCACGCCGTCGGCCTCGACGGTGTACTCCCCGAGCCGGCCGGCCTCGAACGTGTCGCCCTCCTCGCCGGTGATGTCGCCGTTGACCAGCGCGGCCGTGGCGTAGGTGGCGAGGTAGCCGAGGTCGCCCGGGTTCCACAGCGCGAAGGCCGTGACCGTGCCGTCCTCGACGTAGGGCCGCATCTGGTTCGGGGTGCCGAGGCCCGTCAGGGCGACCCTGCCCTTGTACTCCGAGTTCTGCAGGTAGCGGGCCGCGGCGGCGATGCCCACCGTCGTCGGCGAGACGATCCCCTTGAGGTTGGGGTGGTTCTGCAGCAGCGCCTCGGTCTCGTCGAAGGACTTCTGGTCCTCGTCGTCGCCGTACACGGTGTCCACGAGGGTGATGTTCGCGTAGTCGGGGTTGGAGGCCAGCTCCTCCTCCATCATCGCGATCCAGGCGTTCTGGTTCGTCGCGTTGGCGCTGGCCGACAGGATCGCGATCTCGCCCTTGCCGCCGATCTGCTCGGCGATGAGCTCGAGCTGCTTGGCGGCGATGCCCTCGGCCGTGGCTTGGTTGACGAACAGGTCGCGGCACTCGGGGCTGGTGTCGGAGTCGAAGGTGACCACCTTCGTGCCGGCACCGCGGGCCTCCTCGATCGCGTCGCAGATCGCCGTCGGGTCGTTGGCCGAGACGATGAGGCCGCCCACGCCCTGCTGGGCGGCGGTGTTGATGTACTGCACCTGGGCGTCGGGGCTGGCCTGCTCGGGCCCGACCTCCTCGAGGGTGGCGTCGAGCTCGCCCGCCGCCTCCCGCGCGCCGGCCGTGCTGACGTCGAAGTACGGGTTGCCGAGGTTCTTGGGGAGCATCGTCAGGGTCAGCTCGCCGCCGCCCTCGCCGCCTCCGCCACCGGCGGTCTCGCCGCCGCCACCGCCGTCCCCGCCACCACCGCAGGCGGCCAGGGTCAGGGCGGCGCTGAGGGTCACGGCGACGAGCGCCGCTCTGCGCTGGGAGTGGAACTTCATCGTTCTACCTTTCGCCTGGGTCAGGCGCCGGCGGACGCCGCGCGCTGGGAGGAGGACCCCGGGGCCTCGGAGGAGGGGCGGGACCTCGGACGTCGGAGCCGGCCCGACACGTACGCCACCAGCCCGCCGGAGACCACCGAGACGACCAGCAGCACCCCGATGACGATGTTGGTGACGTTGACGGTCACGCCCTCGAGCCGC
The DNA here is from genome assembly GCF_001750215.1 of Isoptericola variabilis. GTDB lineage: Bacteria > Actinomycetota > Actinomycetes > Actinomycetales > Cellulomonadaceae > Puerhibacterium > Puerhibacterium variabilis_A. Next base: position 20,338 of record NZ_LWGM01000022.1, read on the forward strand.
AGCGCGCTGGCGATCACGCCGATGAGCACGACGCCGGCGAGCACGCCGTGCAGCCGCCCGCGCCCGCCGAAGATGGACACGCCGCCGAGCAGCACGGCGGCGATCACCTGCAGCTCCAGCCCCGTGGCGTTGTCGCCGCGGGCGCTGCCGAACCGCAGGGTGAAGTAGAGGCCGGCGAACGCCGAGACGACGCCGGACAGGACGAACAGCACGAGCTTGGTGCGCGCCACGTGCACGCCGCTGAAGTGGGCGGCCTCGCCGCCCAGGCCGATGTCGTAGACGCCGCGGCCGAACGGGGAGAAGTGCAGCAGTAGCGTGAACACCACGGCCAGCACCGCGAACGGGACCATCACGAGCGGGACGCTGCTGTCCCCGACCGTCCCGGTGGCCAGGTCGGTCCACGCCTCGGGGAAGTCGGTCACGGCCGTGGTGCCGAGCAGCCCGACGGCGATGCCGCGGAAGAGCGCCAGCGTGCCGATCGTCACGGCCAGGGACGGCAGGCCGACGTAGGCGACGAGGACCCCGTTGAGCGCGCCGCAGGCGGCGCCGACCAGCAGGGCGACGGCGCCCGCGGCCGGCACCGACATCCCGCCCTGGTGCAGCACCCCGAGCAGCACGCTGCTCAGCCCGACGATGCTCGCGACCGACAGGTCGATCTCGCCGGTGATGATGATCATCGTCATCGGCAGGGCGATGAGCAGGATCGGCGCGATGTCCTGGAGCAGGAACTTCAGCGTGAGCGGGCCGTCGAAGTTGGGCACGGTCGCGAGCGCCCACACGATGACGGCGACGGTCAGGGCGATGATCGCCGTCTCGCGGGTCAGCAGCACCCGCTTCCACAGCGGCTGGGAGTACGCGGCGTACGCACGGGTCGGGGTGCTCATGAGACGTCCCTCGCTCGGACCAGCCTGCGGGCCTGGCGCGCCGCCAGCACCCGGTCCAGCACGATCGCGCCCAGGATGAGGGCCCCCCACACGGCGCGCTGCCAGAAGTCGGCGATGCCGAGGCTCGGCAGCGCCCGGTTGATGGTCACCAGCAGGAAGGCGCCGATGGCGGCGCCCCACACGGTGCCGCCGCCGCCGAAGATGGCCACGCCGCCGATGACGACGGCGGCCACCGCCTGCAGCTCGAACCCGGAGCCGACGCTGGAGCTCACCGTGCCGTACCGGGCGGTGTAGACCACGCCGGCGAGCCCCGCGAGCGCCCCGCTGAGGACGAACGCCGCGACGACGCGGCGGCGGACGTCGAGCCCGTACAGCACGGCGGCGTCGGGGTCGGAGCCGATGGCGTACAGCTCGCGCCCGCCGCGGGCGGTGTACAGGTAGTAGCCGACGACGACGAGCACGGCCAGCGCCACGAGCGTCAGCACCGGGACGGTGAGCACCGAGCGGTTGGCCAGCGACAGGAAGCCGGGGGGCAGGTCGCCGGCGTTGATCCGGTCGCTGCCGGCCCAGGTCAGCATGATGCCGCGGTAGGCGTACAGCGTCCCCAGGGTGATGACGAGCGCCGGCACCCGCGCGAGCGCGACGAGCAGGCCGTTGACCAGCCCGAGCAGCCCTCCGGCCACGACGCACGCGGCGAACACCGCGACGACGGGCACGCCCGGCAGGTCGATGAACATGCGCCCGGTGAGGTAGGCCGTCAGCGCCATCACCGAGCCGACCGACAGGTCCACGTTGCGGGTGATGATGACGGCGGCCTGCCCGACGGCGAGCAGCAGCAGGATCGACGGGTTGAGCAGGAAGTTGCGCCACCCGTCCGCGCTGAGCAGGAACCCGCTGTTGCGCGCCGTGGCGGCGGCCACGACGGCGACGAGCACCAGGAAGATCGACAGCTCCCGCGAGCGCAGGACGACGTTGAGCATGCGGCGCCCGCGCGAGAGCTGGCTCGGCTCGACGAGCAGCGCCTCCGACGTCGATGCCTCGGCCCCGTCCTCGTGCCGCAGGACCGGCTGGTTCATGACGCGGCCTCCGTGGGTGCGACGGTCGACGGGTGGGGCGCCGCCACGTGCTGCGTCGCGGGGTCGTGCGTCGCGGGGTGGTGCGTCGCGGCGAGCATGACGGCCTCGGGCGTGGCCTCCGCGCGCGGCAGGTCGGCGGTGATGCGCCCCTCGGCGACGACGACGACCCGGTCGGCCATGCCGAGGACCTCGGGCAGCTCCGACGAGATCATGAGGATGGCGATGCCGCGGCCGGCCAGCTCGGACAGCAGCCGGTGCACCTCCGCCTTGGTGCCGACGTCGATGCCGCGGGTCGGCTCGTCGATGATGAGCAGCCGCGGCTCGGTGGCCAGCCACTTGGCGATGACGACCTTCTGCTGGTTGCCGCCGCTCATCGTGGCCGCGTGCATGTCCAGCGCCCCGGTCTTGACCTCCAGGCGCGACGCCCACGGCGCGGCCGCCGCGTTCTCGGCCCGGGCGGTGAGGAGCCCGAGCCGGGCGAGCCCGGCGCGGACGACGCCGGCGACGTTGCGCGACACCGACGCGTCGATGACCAGGCCCTGGTGGCGGCGGTCCTCGGGGACGAACGCCATGCCGGCGTCGATCGCCGCCCGCGGGCTGCCGGGCGGCACGGGCCTGCCCCCCAGGAGGACCGAGCCGGCGTCGTACCGGTCGACGCCGAACACGGCCCGCGCGATCTCGCTGCGCCCCGCCCCGACCAGCCCGGCCAGCCCGACGATCTCCCCCGCCCGGACCGTGAAGGAGACGTCCTGGAACACCCCGGCGGAGGTCAGCCCCTCCACCTCGAGGACGGGGTCGCCGACGGGGGCGGGCGTCTTCGGGTACAGCTCGGCGACGTCGCGGCCCACCATCGCCGCGACGATCCGGTCCACCGACGTCTCGGCCGTCGCGTGCGTGGCGATGTACTCCCCGTCGCGCATCACCGTCACGGTGTCGCACAGCGCGAACACCTCGTCGAACCGGTGCGAGATGAACACCAGGGCGCGCCCCTCGTCGCGCAGGCTGCGCGCCACGGCGAAGAGCCGCTCGACCTCGACGCCGCTCAGCGCCGCGGTGGGCTCGTCCATGACGAGCAGCCTCGCGTCGAGCGAGATGGCCTTGGCGATCTCGATGATCTGCTGGTCGGCGATCGACAGGCCCTCGGCCTTGCGGCGCGGGTCGATGCGCACCCCGAGCCGCTCGAAGAGCCGCGCGGCCTCGGCGTACATCGCGGCGCGGTCGATCCGGCGCAGGCCACCGAGCGGGTGGCGGCCCATGAAGATGTTCTCGGTGACCGACAGGTCCGGGAACAGCGTGGGCTCCTGGTAGATGACCGCCACGCCGTGCGCCTTGGACTCCGCCGTCGAGCCGAAGTCCACCGGCCGGCCGTCCAGCAGCAGCTCGCCGCCGTCGCGGCGGTACACCCCCGCCACGATCTTCACGAGGGTCGACTTGCCCGCACCGTTCTCCCCCACCAGCGCGTGGATGGAGCCGGGCGCGACGACGAGCGACCCGGACCGCAGGGCGACCACCGGCCCGAACGCCTTGCGCACGCCACGCAGCTCCAGCGTGGGCACCACGTCAGCGGGGTGCTCCGCCATCGCCCCTCCCAGGGAATGAACCGATACAGCGGATCTGCGCACCGTAGGATCCCCGGTCCCGCGGCGTCAATGATCCCGCCGGTCACGGCTCCGTACCGGTCGCGGATTCCACCCGCCGGGGCGGCCGCGCGGCGAGCGCGGCCGCCCCGGCGGCGGACCGGCCACGGCCCTCGGCTCACGACCGGCGGGTCACGACAGGCGGGTCACGACAGGCGGGTCACGGCAGGCGGGTCACGACCACGACGCCTCGACGTCGAGCACCCACGTGACGCCGAACCGGTCGGTGAGCATCCCGTACAGCGGCGCCCAGCCGGACGGGGCCAGGGGCACCACGACGGTGGCACCCTCGGCGAGCCGCTCCCAGTAGCGGGTGATCTCGGCGGCGTCCGCGCCGCGCACGGACGCGAAGAACGGGATGGTGCCCGGCTCCCACCGCGTGGCCGGCGGCACGTCGTAGGCCATGACGCGGAACCCGGCGTCCGAGGCCACCTGGCCCCACATGACCTGGTCGGCGGCCGCCGGGTCGGTGACGGCCCGCGCGTCGGCGTAGGTCACGACGGTGAGCTCGCCGCCGAACACGGACCGGTAGAGCTCCAGCGCCGCGCGGGCCTCGCCGCGGAAGTTGAGGTGCGGGGTGACGGTGACGGACATGGGACTGCTCCTCGCTCTGGGGGGTGCTCGGTCGGGCGCCGGTCTCACCGGCGCCGGCGCCACGCTCCCAGCAGAAGCGGTCGGATCACGGCCGCTTCTGCGTCTAGGGTCGCGACATGACCGACCCCACCTCCCGGCTGCTGCGGCTGCTGTCGCTGCTGCAGGTGCCGCGCGACTGGCCGGGCGCCGCGCTGGCCGAGCGGCTGGGCGTCAGCCCGCGCACGCTGCGCCGGGACGTCGACCGCCTGCGCCGGATGGGCTACCGCGTCCGCGCGGTCAAGGGCCCGGACGGCGGGTACCGGCTCGACGCCGGCACCGAGCTGCCGCCGCTGCTGTTCGACGACGAGCAGGCCGTGGCGCTCGCCGTCGCCCTGCGCGCGCAGGCCGCCGCCGGGGCCGGGCTGGGCGAGGCCGCCGCGCGCGCCCTGGCCACGGTGCGCCAGGTGCTGCCCGCGCGGCTGCGCCCGAGGCTCGACGCCGTACGGTTCGCGGCGATGCCCTCCGGCCCGCCCGGAGCGACCGCCGTCGAGCCGGCCACCCTGCTCGCGCTGGCCGCCGCGATCGACCGTCGTGAGGTGCTGCGGTTCGACCACTCGGCCGCCGGGAGCGGGCCGCCGGCCGGGACGCCGGCCGGGACGCGGGCCGGGACGCCGCGGCCGGCCGCCCCCGCGCCGGTGCCCCC
>NZ_LWGM01000219.1 GCF_001750215.1 Isoptericola variabilis
GGCTCGCGATGACCGCCCGTCCCGCCCGCCGTGCCCGGGCCGCCGTGGCCGCCGGCGCGCTGACGCTCGCGCTCGCCCTGACGGGCTGCGCGGCGGAGCCGCCCGCGCCGAACCCGGACCCGCAGGCCAGCGGTCCCGTGCTCACCGAGGACCAGGACACCCACGTGCTGGGGGAGGTGAACGCGGTGCTGCAGGCGGCGTCGGAGAGCAACGACCCGGCGCAGCTCGAGCCGCGCCTGACCGGCCCGGCGCTAACGATCCGCAAGAGCCAGCTCGAGGTGGCCAAGGAGCGCGGCAACGCGGACCTGGTCACCGACATCCCCGGCGAGTACCAGCAGCTCATCGTGCCGACCAACGACACGTGGCCGCGCACGTCGTTCGCCATCACCGTGCAGACGGAGGAGCTGCAGACGCCGCGCCTGCTCGCGCTGGACCAGGCGTCGCCGCGCGAGCCGTACAAGCTGTGGGGCTGGGTGCAGCTCGCCTCGGGCATCACGATGCCGGCGTTCGCGGACGCGGAGCTCGGCAGCGAGAACCTCGCCGCCGACGACGACTCGCTGCTGCTGAGCCCGCAGGACGCCGTCAACCAGTACGCCGACGTGCTCACCACGGGCCGCGGCTCGGCGTTCAAGGGCACCTTCGAGGACGACGCGTTCCGCCAGCTGCTCGGGAACTTCGCCCAGACGCAGAAGGAGACGCTCGACCAGCCGAACGTCGACGGCACCTACACGATCAAGGTCACGCCGACCGAGGGCCAGGACATCAAGGCCGTGCGCACCGCCGACGGCGGCGCGATGGTCATGGCCGCGCTCACGGTGACCGAGACGATGACCGCGGTCGAGGGCGCGAAGCTGACGCCGCCGACGCGGTCCGGCAAGGCGCTGCTCGGGGACGAGGAGCCGACGAACAAGCTCGTCGACGGCTACTCGGACATGGTGGCGCTCTACGTGCCGCCGAAGGACGCCGACGCCCAGGTCAAGCTGCTCGGCTACTCCCACATCCAGACGTCCGTCTCCACGGAGTGACGCCCGGTCGTCCTTAGGATGTGCGCATGAGCAACCCGACTCCCCAGCCGAGCTTCAGCGCGCGCGGCGCCGTCGACCTGTCGGCGCTGAACCGCCCGCAGTCGCCGCCGCCCGGCGAGCCCGGCGGCGCTCCGGCCGCAGGTGGCTACGTGCTCGAGGTCACCGAGGACAACTTCCCGCAGCTCGTGCAGGACTCGGCGACGTACCCCGTCGTCGTGCTCCTGTGGATCCCCACCGACCAGGCGAACGCCGAGCTCGGCACGACGCTGGGCCGGCTCGCGGACGAGTACGCGGGCCGGTTCCTGCTGGGCCGCGTCGACGCGCAGCAGCACCCGCAGATCGCCGCCGCCTTCCGCGTCGAGGGTGTGCCCACCGTGGTGGCGGTGCTGCAGGGCCAGCCCCTGCCGCTGTTCGCCGGGGCCGCCCCCGAGGAGCAGGTGCGCGCCGTGCTCGACCAGGTGCTGGCCGCGGCGGAGCAGAACGGCGTCACCGGCCGGGCCCCGGCGCAGCGGGCGGACGGCGCCGCCGCCGAGGCGCCGGAGGCGCCCGCGGAGCCCGAGCTGCCGCCGCTGCACCAGGAGGCGTACGACGCGATCGAGCAGGGCGACTACGACGCCGCGATCGCCGCGTACACCAAGGCGCTCAAGCAGGACCCGAAGGACGCCATGGCCTCGGCCGGCCTCGCCCAGGTGCGCCTGCTGGAGCGGACCCGCGACACGGACCTCCAGGCGGTGCGCGCCGCCGCCGCGGCCGCCCCGACGGACGTCGAGGCGCAGCTGGCGGTGGCCGACGCGGACATGCTCGGCGGCAAGGTCCCCGACGCGTTCGACCGGCTGCTCGAGCTCCTGCCGAACCTGGACGCCGAGGGCAAGGAGCAGGTCCGCGTGCGCCTCGTCGAGTACTTCGAGGTCGTCGGCGTGACCGACCCGCGCGTCATCAAGGCGCGGCAGCGGCTGGCGCTGTACCTGTACTGACCGGCACCTGCTGGCCGGCACCTGCTGACCGGCACCGACCGCCGGCACGACGCGGGCCCCGAGGGACGTCCCCCCGGGGCCCGCGTCGTGTCGGCGGTCGTGCGCGCGTCAGTCCTCGGGCTCGAGGATCAGCGCGCCGAGCGGCGGCACGCGCAGCACGGCGGAGTGCTCCCGGCCGTGCCACGGCGCGGGCTCGGCCTGCACGCGGCCCATGTTGCCCACGCCCGAGCCGCCGTAGGTCTCGGCGTCGGTGTTGATCGCCTCGCGCCACGCGCCGCCCTGGGGCAGGGCCAGGCGGTAGCCCTCGTGCGGCACGCCGGCGAAGTTGACCACCACGACGACGGGGCGCCCGTCCGCGCCGCGGCGCAGGTAGGCCAGCACGTTGTGGTCGGCGTCGTTCGCGTCCACCCACTCGAACCCGGCGGGGGAGAAGTCCTGCTCCCACAGGGCGGGCGTGTCCCGGTAGTACCGGTTGAGGTCGCGCACCAGGCGGTGCACGCCGGCGTGCGACGGGTTGTCCAGCAGCCACCAGTCCAGGCCGGCCGACTCGTTCCACTCGGCGTCCTGCGCGAACTCCGAGCCCATGAACAGCAGCTGCTTGCCCGGGTGGGTCCACTGGTAGGCGAGGAAGGCCCGCACGCCGGCGAGCTGCTGCCAGCGGTCGCCGGGCATCTTGCGCAGCAGCGACCCCTTGCCGTGCACGACCTCGTCGTGGCTGATCGGCAGCACGTACTGCTCGGAGAACGCGTACACCAGGGAGAACGTCAGCTCGCCGTGGTGGTAGCGCCGGTACATGGGGTCCTCGCCCATGTACCGCAGCGAGTCGTTCATCCAGCCCATGTTCCACTTCAGGCCGAAGCCCAGGCCGCCGGACGAGGTGGCGCGGGTGACGCCGTCGAACGCCGTCGACTCCTCGGCGATCATCATGACGCCGGGCGTGCGCCGGTAGGCGGTGGCGTTGGTCTCCTGCAGGAACGAGATCGCCTCGAGGTTCTGGTTGCCGCCGTGCTCGTTCGGCGTCCACTCCCCGTCCCGGCGGGAGTAGTCGAGGTAGAGCATCGACGCGACGGCGTCGACCCGCAGCGCGTCGGCGTGGAACTCCTCGAACCAGTACGTCGCGTTGGCCACGAGGAAGTTGCGCACCTCGCGGCGGCCGAAGTCGAAGACGTACGTGCCCCAGTCGGGCTGCTCGCCGCGGCGGGGGTCGGGGTGCTCGTACAGCGGGGTGCCGTCGAACCGGGCCAGCGCGAAATCGTCGCGGGGGAAGTGCGCCGGCACCCAGTCGATGATCACGCCGATGCCCGCCTGGTGGAGCCGGTCGACCAGGTAGCGGAAGTCGTCGGGGTGCCCGAAGCGGGAGGTCGGCGCGTAGTACGACGTCACCTGGTAGCCCCAGGACCCGCCGAACGGGTGCTCGGCCACCGGCAGCAGCTCGACGTGCGTGAAGCCGAGCTCGGTGACGTACTCGGCGAGCTGGTCGGCGAGCTCGCGGTAGCCGAGGCCCGGGCGCCACGAGCCCAGGTGCACCTCGTAGACGCTGAGCGGCCCGCTGTGCGGGTCGCCCGCCGTGCGGGCGGCGATCCACTCGTCGTCCTGCCACTCGTGGCTCGACTCGACCACCACGCTCGCGGTGGCGGGCGGCACCTCCGTGCCCTTGGCGAGCGGGTCGGCCTTGGCGCGCCAGACGCCGTCGGCACCGAGGATCTCGTACTTGTACCGGGTGCCGTCCCCGACGCCCGGCACGAACAGCTCCCACACGCCGGAGGAGCCGAGCGAGCGCATCGGGTGGATCGGCGTCCAGCGGTTGTAGTCGCTGACCACCCGCACGCCGCGGGCGTTGGGCGCCCACACGGCGAAGGACGTGCCCTCGATGTCCCCGAGCGCGCTGGGGTAGCGGCGCCGGTTGGCGCCCAGCACCGTCCACAGCTCCTCGTGGCGGCCCTCGCCCACGAGGTGCAGGTCGAGCTCGCCGAGGGACGGCAGGAACCGGTACGGGTCGTCCTGCGTCTGCACGTCGTCGCCGTAGCGCGTGCGCACCCGGTAGTCGGGCGCGTGCACCTGGCCGTCGGCGACCGGCGCGGGGATCACGGCCTCGAACACGCCGGCGGAGCGGTGCTCGGCGGGGTGCTCGCCGTCCTCGGCGATCACCACGACCTCGTCGGCGAGCGGCCGCAGCACGCGCACCACGGCCCAGCCGGTGCGGCCGTCCGGGTCGGCGCCGAGCAGGTGCGGTCCCAGCACCGCGTGCGGGTCGTGCGTGGTGCCCTGGGCGACGGCGGTGAGGACCTCGGGGTCGACGGCGGGCGGCGTCGGCGGTGTGGGCGGTGCGGAGGCCGGGGCCGGCACCGCCTTGGCGGGCGGCGCGGCCTTGGCCGGCGGCGTGCCCTTCGCGGGCGGCGTGGCCTTGGCGGGCGGCGTGGCCTTGGCGGACCGTGCGGTCCGGCGCGGCGAGGGCGGGGTCGAGCCGGTCGTCATGACGACACCTTTCCACGGGCTGCGGCGCTTCGCTCTTCGTTGCCTGCGGCAGGCGAGGTCACGACGCCGCGAGCACCCGGTCGACGGCCGCGAGCGGGATCCGGACCCAGTCCGGGCGCTGGCGCGTCTCGTAGACCACCTCGTACAGCGCCTTGTCGAGCACCAGCGCGCGCAGGGCCGCCTCGGCGGTCGCGGCGTCCATGCCCGTGGGCGTGCCCGCGGCCGCGCGGTAGGCGTCGAGGAACGCGGCCTCGGCGTCGGCCGCCCACGCCGGGTCGGCGGCGCCGCCCACCGCGGCGGCGTAGTCGAACGACCGCAGGATGCCCGCGACGTCCCGCAGCGGCAGGTCGGGCGCGGTGCGCTCGGCGACGGGCCGCTGCGGCTCGCCCTCGAAGTCGAGCAGCTTCCAGCCGTCGGCGCCGTGCAGCGCCTGCCCCAGGTGCAGGTCACCGTGGACCGGCTGGAGCGGCACGGGCGTCAGCCGCGCCTCGAGGTCGTCGAGCACGGCGGCGACGTCGGCGGCGCGCTCGGCCAGCAAGGGCGCGGCGGCCACGGCGGA
>NZ_LWGM01000220.1 GCF_001750215.1 Isoptericola variabilis
TTCGACTGGCTCCTCGGGAACGACGCCTGGAAGGCGCGCGTCGAGGCCGCCCTCGAGGCCGGCCGCACCGACGTCCCTGCGACGTCCGGTCTGGAGGAGATCTTCGAGGAGATCTCGCCCATCGAGGCGCCGTTCGCCAAGGCCCAGGACGTGCTGGAGACCGCGGAGGCGGGTGACGGCCCGCTCGAGAACGAGTTCATGGAGGAGCAGATCGAGACGGCCACGCCGCCGTCGTTCTCCCTCACCGAGCTCGCCGAGGCCCTGCGCGCCGGGCGCCGCGGCGCCCAGGACGCCGCCGAGCGGCAGGGCGCGCGCGTCGCCGCGCTCGCCACCTCGCCCGTCCCCTTCACCGGCACCACGGTCGGCAAGCTGCGCTACCTGCGCGCCCGCGAGCAGTTCGGCCTCACCGCGCGCGAGCAGCTCACCAGCGGCTGCCACGTGCACGTCTCGGTGACCGACGACGCCGAGGGCGTCGAGGTGCTCGACCGCATCGGCCCGTGGCTCGCCCCGCTGCTCGCGATCTCCGTGAACTCGCCCTTCTGGCAGGGCCAGGACACCGGGTACCACAGCTTCCGCTCGCAGGTCTGGGCGCGCTGGCCCACCGCCGGCCCCACCCGGGCGTTCCGGACCCCGGACGCCTACCACGCCGCCGTCAAGGCGCTCGTGGCCACCGGCACGATCCTCGACGAGAACATGGTCTACTTCGACGCCCGCCTGTCGTCCAAGTACCCGACCGTCGAGATCCGCGTCGGGGACGTGTGCCTCGACTCCTCGACCGCCGCGCTCCTGGCCGCCCTCGCCCGCGGGCTCGTGGAGACGGCCGCCCGCGAGGCCGACGCCGGGGCGCCGCTGCCGGACACCCCGCCGGAGATCCTGCGCACGGCGCACTGGCGGGCGGGCCGCTCGGGCCTCGACGGCGACCTGCTGGACCCGCGCAGCGGCCGGCCGGCGGGGGCGCACGACGTCGTCGGCGCGCTCGTCGACCACGTCCGCGACGCGCTGGTGGACGCCGGCGACCTGGACGCGGTGACCGAGATGCTGGGGCGGCTGTGGTCCACGGGCTCCGGCGCCGCGCGCCAGCGTGCCTGGGCCGTCGAGGCCGGCGGCGAGCTCGGGGCGGTCGCGCTCCGCGCCGCGGACGCCTTCCTCGCCTGACCCCAGCCGTCGCCGTCCGTCCCGGGGGCCGACGTCAGAGCAGCGCGAGCGCCGTGAGCGCGTCCCGGGTCGCGTCGGCGGCGGTCATCCGCTGCGCGGCCACCACCTGGTCGCGGCTGGCGTGGTCGAGGAAGCCCACGGGCAGGCCCACGTGGACGTACGGCGTGACGATCCCCTGCTCCCCCGCCCGCTGCGCGAGCGTCGCGCCCACGCCGCCGTCGACCACGCCGTCCTCGAGCGTGACCACCAGGTCGTGCTCGCCGGCGAGCTTCACGAGCGCCTCCGGCACGGGCAGCACCCAGGTGGGCGAGGCCACGGTCACCTCGAGGCCGTGGGCCGCGAGCGCCTCGCCCGTGGTCAGGGCCGTGCCGGCCAGCGACCCGACGCCGACCACGAGCACGCGCCGCCCCGCCCCCGCGGCCACGTCGCCGGCGGCGGCGTGCCGGGCGACGACGTCGACGCCGTCCAGCTCCTCGACCGCGGGGATCGGGTCGACCAGCGCGCCCTTGGGGTAGCGCACCACGGTGGGCGCGTCGTCGACGTCCACGGCCTGGCGCAGCGCGGTGCGCAGCGTCGCCTCGTCGCGCGGGGCCGCGAGCCGCAGCCCGGGCACGATGCGCAGCATCGCCATGTCCCACATGCCGTTGTGGCTCGCGCCGTCGTCGCCGGTGATGCCGGCGCGGTCGAGCACGAACGTCACGCCGGCCTTGTGCAGCGCCACGTCCATGAGCACCTGGTCGAAGGCGCGGTTGAGGAACGTGGCGTACACGGCCACGACCGGGTGCAGGCCGGCGAACGCCATGCCGGCGGCGGACGTCGCGGCGTGCTGCTCGGCGATGCCGACGTCGAAGGTGCGCTCGGGGAACTCCGCGGCGAACGGCGCGAGCCCCACCGGGTGCAGCATCGCGGCGGTGATCGCCACGACGTCGGGCCGGCGGCGACCGATCGCGACGATCTCGTCGGCGAACACGCTGGTCCAGCCGAACCGGCTCGGCGCGACCGGCAGGCCGGTCTCCGGGTGGATCTGCCCGACGGCGTGGAAGCGGTCGGCGACGTCCTGCTCGGCGGGCGTGTAGCCGCGCCCCTTCTCGGTGATGGCGTGCACGATGACGGGCGCGCCGTAGGCCTTGGCCCGGCGCAGCGCGTGCTCCATCGCCGCGACGTCGTGCCCGTCGACCGGGCCGATGTACTTGATGCCGAGGTCCTCGAACATGCCCTGCGGCGCGACGACGTCCTTGAGGCCCTTCTTGAGCCCGTGCAGCCAGTCGTACGCGAACCGGCCCGGGGCGCCGGTGCGGTACAGCGCGCGCTTGCCCCACTCGAGGAACTGCTCGTACCCGCGGGTGGTGCGCAGGGTGTCGAGGTGGTTGGCCAGGCCGCCGATGGTCGGCGAGTAGGACCGGCCGTTGTCGTTGACCACGATGACCAGGCGGCGGTCGGAGGCCGCGATGTTGTTCAGCGCCTCCCAGGCCATGCCGCCGGTGAGGGCGCCGTCGCCGATCACGGCCACGGCCGTGCGGTCCGTCTCGCCCTTGACCCGGTTCGCCTTGGCGATGCCGTCGGCCCAGGACAGCGCCGTGGAGGCGTGCGAGTTCTCGACGACGTCGTGCTCGGACTCGGCGCGCGACGGGTAGCCGGACAGCCCGCCGCGCTTGCGCAGCGCCGAGAAGTCCTGGCGGCCGGTGAGCAGCTTGTGCACGTACGACTGGTGGCCGGTGTCGAACACGATCGCGTCGCGCGGGGAGGCGAAGACCCGGTGCAGCGCGATGGTCAGCTCGACGACGCCGAGGTTCGGCCCGAGGTGCCCGCCGGTGCGGGAGACCTCCTGGACGAGGAAGCGGCGGACCTCGGCCGCCAGCGCGGTGGTCTCCGCGGCGGTGAGCCGTCGCACGTCCTCGGGCGACCGGATGCCGGCCAGCAGACCCATGAACACTCCTTCGATCGTGGCCGTACCACTGTAGGCGCTCGGGACCTCCCGCCCGCACCGGGGACCGGCCGCGACGGCGCCGCTCACGCGATCTGCACGCCGCGCACACCGCGCGCTCGGGGCCCTGTGCGCACCGACACACCGCCCGGCGCGCCGAGACGGTACGTTTCTAGGTGCCGACGGGAAAACCACACCGTCGGCACGCGAGCGCGGCCGAGGCCGGCCGCGCCGAGACCTCTGGGGACCACCAGTGCGCTTCCTCGACGGGCAGCAGCCCACCACCGACCTCACCTACGGCGACGTCTTCCTCGTCCCGTCCCGCTCGGACGTGACCAGCCGCTTCGACGTCGACCTCTCCGCCGCCGACGGCACCGGGGCCACCATCCCGGTCGTCGTGGCGAACATGACCGCGGTCTCCGGCCGGCGGATGGCCGAGACGGTCGCCCGCCGCGGTGGCATCGCCGTCATCCCCCAGGACATCCCGGCCGACGTGGTCGCCGACGTCGTCGCGGGCGTCAAGGCCAAGGACCCCGTCGTCGAGACGCCGGTCGTGGTCGCGCCCACCGAGACCGTCGCCACCGTGCTGACCCTGCTCGGCAAGCGCGCGCACGGCGCCGCCGTGGTGGTCGAGGACGGCCGCCCCGTCGGCGTCGTCACCGAGGCCGACTGCGCCGGCGTCGACCGGTTCGCGCAGGTGGGGCGCGTGATGTCGGGCGAGCTGTTCGCCCTGGACGCCGCCGACGTCGAGCGCGAGGGCCTCGAGGCCACCTACGAGCGCCTGCACGCCGCCAAGGTGCACCTGGCGCCGGTGGTGCGCGACGGCGTGCTCGCCGGCGTGCTCACCCGCAAGGGCGTCGTGCGCTCCCACGTGTACCGGCCGGCGCTCGACGCCGACGGCCGGCTGCGGGTCGGCGCGGCCGTGGGCATCAACGGCGACGTCGCGGCGAAGGCCAAGGACCTGCTCGCCGCGGGCGTCGACGTCCTCGTCGTGGACACCGCCCACGGGCACCAGACCAAGATGCTGCAGGCGCTGGAGGCCGTGCGCTCGGTCTCCCCGGACGTGCCGGTCGTGGCCGGCAACGTGGTCACCGCCGCCGGCGTGCGCGACCTCGTCGCCGCGGGCGCCGACATCCTCAAGGTCGGCGTCGGCCCGGGCGCTATGTGCACCACCCGCATGCAGACCGCCGTCGGGCGCCCGCAGTTCTCCGCCGTGCTCGAGTGCGCCGACGCCGCCCGCGAGCTCGGCAAGCACGTGTGGGCCGACGGCGGCGTGCGCCACCCGCGCGACGTCGCGCTGGCCCTGGCGGCCGGCGCGTCGCAGGTCATGATCGGCTCCTGGTTCGCCGGCACGTACGAGTCGCCCGGCGACCTGCACGACGACGGCACCGGCCGGCTCTACAAGGAGAGCTTCGGCATGGCCTCCGCGCGCGCCGTCGCGGCCCGCACGGCCGGCGCCGGCACGGCGTTCGACCGCGCCCGCAAGGCCCTGTACGAGGAGGGCATCTCCACCGGGAAGATGTACCTCGACCCGCAGCGGCCCGGCGTCGAGGACCTCCTCGACGAGATCACGTCGGGCCTGCGCTCCTCGTGCACCTACGCCGGGGCGCGCACCCTGGCGGAGTTCCACGAGCGTGCCCTGGTCGGCATCCAGTCGGCCGCCGGCTACCAGGAGGGCATGCCGCTGCCGACGAGCTGGTGAGCCCGCTCCCGACGGCGCCAATCCCGGCGTCCCTCTCGGCACCCCCTCGCGTCGCCCCTCGCGTCGCCCCGGGGCCGTGACGGCGCGTCGCCCCTCGTCGCCCCTCGCGTCGCCCCGGGGCCGTGACGGCGCGCGGGCGGGCTAGCCTCGACGGGTGACCACCGTCGAGGCCGGCTCCGCCCGCGCCCAGCTGCTCGCGCTCGCCCACGACCCGGCGTTCCCCGGGCCGTGGCC
>NZ_LWGM01000221.1 GCF_001750215.1 Isoptericola variabilis
CCCCGTCTACCAGGCCGGCACGCTGTCCGGGAACCCGGTGGCGGTGGCCTCCGGCCTGACGACGCTGCGCCTGGCCGACGACGCGGTGTACGCCCGCGTCGACCTGGTCGCCGACACGGTGGCCACCAGCGATTGCCCGCGCCGCAGGTCGTGGTTACTTTCGTCGGAGCAGTACCACCCCGTCGGCTCGACTGAGTAGGTGACTTGAGTGGCCCTTCCCCCTCTCACCCCGGAACAGCGTGCTGCGGCACTCGAGAAGGCCGCCGAGGCGCGCCGGGTGCGCGCGGAGATCAAGAACCGCCTGAAGTACTCCCAGGGCTCGCTCAAGGAGGTGATCGAGCAGGGCCAGACCGACGACGTCGTCGGCAAGCTGAAGGTCGTCTCGCTGCTGGAGTCGCTGCCCGGTGTCGGTAAGGTGAAGGCCCGGGCGATCATGGAGGAGATCGGGATCGCCGAGACCCGCCGCGTCCGTGGCCTCGGACCGCACCAGACCGCGGCGCTCATCGAGAGGTTTGGCTGACATTTCCGCGACACCCGCCGGCACCCCGGCCCCCCAGGACCAGCTCGACCAGGAGCCCCGCTCCGCCCGCCTCACCGTCCTGGCCGGGCCCACCGCCGTCGGGAAGGGGACGGTGTCGGCGGACGTGCGCGCGCGCTACCCGCAGGTGTGGCTCTCCGTGTCGGCGACGACGCGGCCGCCGCGGCCCGGCGAGGTCGACGGCGTGCACTACCTCTTCGTGACGCCCGAGGAGTTCGACGCCATGGTCGCCGCCGGCGAGATGCTCGAGTGGGCGGTGGTGCACGGCCGCAACCGGTACGGCACGCCGCGCCGCCCGGTCGAGGAGCATCTCGCCGCCGGCGTGCCGACCCTGCTGGAGATCGACCTGCAGGGCGCCCGCCAGGTGCGCGAGACCATGCCGGAGGCCCGGTTCGTGTTCCTCGCGCCGCCGTCGTTCGAGGAGCTCGAGCGCCGGCTCGTGGGGCGCGGCACCGAGGACGCCGAGGAGCGCGAGCGGCGCCTCGCCACCGCCCGCGTGGAGCTGGCGGCCGAGAGCGAGTTCGACGTCACGATCGTCAACGACGACGTGCGCCGCGCCACCGACGAGCTGGTCGGGGCGATGGGCATCGAGCCGGCGCCCGCGGTGCCCGCCGGACCGGGCGCACCGGGCGGCGCCCCGGTCGTGCACTGACGTCCGGGTAGACTGGTCCGTCGACTCCCATTCCTTCCACCACTGGAGCGTGAACCGTGGCCGGAACCGTCGCGCAGCCCATCGGCATCACCGACCCGCCGATCGACGAGCTGCTCGAGAAGACCGACTCCAAGTACGGCCTGGTGCTGTACGCCGCCAAGCGTGCCCGCCAGATCAACGCGTACTACTCGCAGCTGAACGAGGGCCTGCTCGAGAACGTGGGCCCGCTGGTCGAGGCCCGTGCGCAGGAGAAGCCCCTGTCGATCGCCATGCGCGAGATCAACGAGGGCCTGCTCACCTCGACCCCCACCGAGGACCCGGACGACGCCAAGGACTCGAAGACCGCGCTCTGAGCGCACGCTCGAGCGACCGGTCCGACGCAGCGGAGGACGACAGGCCCGCATGAGGATCCTCCTGGGTGTCAGCGGGGGCATCGCCGCGTACAAGGCGGTGCTCCTGCTGCGTCTCCTGCGCGAGGCGGGGCACGCCGTGCGCGTCGTGCCCACCGCCGCCGCGCTCCGATTCGTCGGCGCCCCCACGTGGGAGGCGCTCTCGGGCGAGCCCGTGAGCACCGAGGTGTTCGACGACGTCGAGAACGTGCAGCACGTCGCGCTCGGCAAGGGCGCCGACCTCGTGGTCGTGGCGCCCGCCACCGCCGACCTGCTGGCGCGGGCGGCGAGCGGGCGCGCCGACGACCTGCTGACCTCCACGCTGCTCACCGCGCGCTGCCCGGTGGTCATGGCCCCGGCCATGCACACCGAGATGTGGGACCACCCCGCCACGCGGGCCAACGTCGCCACCCTGCGCGAGCGCGGCGTGCACGTCATCGAGCCCGCCTCGGGCCGCCTCACCGGCAAGGACACCGGCCCCGGCCGGCTGCCCGAGCCGGAGGACATCGCCCGCGAGGCCCTCGCGGTGGTCGGGGGGCCGGGTGCGGCGGAGGCCCCGGCGGGCGACCTCGCCGGCCGGCGCGTGGTCGTCTCGGCCGGCGGCACGCGCGAGCCGATCGACCCCGTGCGGTACATCGGCAACCGCTCCACCGGGCGCCAGGGCGTGGCCCTGGCCCTCGCGGCGCGGGAGCGGGGCGCCCACGTGACGCTCGTGGCGGCCAACATCGCCGAGCCCCCGGCCGACGTCGCCGACGTCGTGGTGCCCGTGGAGACCACGGCCGAGCTGCGCGACGCCGTGCGCGCCGCCGCCGCGGCGGCCGACGCCGTCGTCATGGCCGCCGCCGTGGCCGACTTCCGGCCCGCCGCCATCCCCGCGGCGAAGATCAAGAAGGTGCCCGGGCAGGGCCCGGCGCCGATCGAGCTCGTCGAGAACCCGGACGTGCTGGCCGAGCTCGCGGCCGAGCGGCTGCGTCCCGGCCAGGTCGTCGTCGGCTTCGCGGCCGAGACCGGCGACGCCGACGGTGACGTGCTGCACCACGGCCGCGCCAAGGCCCGGCGCAAGGGCGCGGACCTGCTGGCGGTCAACGCCGTGGGCGGCGGGCGCGGCTTCGGCACGACCGACAACGCCGTGACGCTCCTCGACGGCGCCGGCGAGACCGTCGCCGAGGCCGCCGGCACCAAGCGCGAGGTCGCCGACGCGCTCTGGGACGCGGTCGCCAAGCTGCTGCCCTGAGGCACCCGGCCCGCCGTCGGTCGGCGTCCGCCGCACGTGCGGCACCGCCTGTCCGTCATGCGAGAATTTCTCGTGCTGTGAGACGCGCGACGTCCCGGAGAGGGACGCGCGCCCCGTCGAGCCCTTAGGGTTGTGCGCCATGACCGATGCCCTGCGTCTGTTCACGTCCGAGTCCGTCACCGAGGGCCACCCGGACAAGGTCTGTGACCAGATCTCGGACGCGATCCTGGACTCCCTGCTCGAGCAGGACCCGCGCTCGCGCGTCGCCGTGGAGACCATGGTGACCACCGGCCTGGTGCACGTCGCCGGCGAGGTGACCACCGACGCCTACGTCGAGATCCCGCAGATCGTGCGCGACGTCGTGCGCGGCATCGGCTACACCTCCTCGGCGATCGGCTTCGACGGCGACTCGTGCGGCGTGTCGGTCTCGATCGGCCAGCAGTCGCCGGACATCGCCCAGGGCGTCGACAAGTCGGCCGAGCAGCGCGACGACGCCTCCGACGTCGACCCGCTCGACGCGCAGGGCGCGGGCGACCAGGGCCTGATGTTCGGCTACGCCTGCGACGACACCCCGCAGCTCATGCCGCTGCCGATCTGGCTGTCGCACCGCCTGGCCGAGCGCCTCGCCCAGGTGCGCAAGACGGGGGAGGTGCCCGGCCTGCGCCCCGACGGCAAGACGCAGGTGACCATCGCCTACGACGGCGACCGGCCGGTGCGCGTCGACACGGTCGTCGTGTCGACGCAGCACGACGGGGACGTCGCCCAGGACAAGCTGCACCGCGAGATCGCCGAGCGCGTCGTGGCGCCGGTGCTCGCCACGGTCGACCTCGAGTCGGCCGGCGCCCACCTGTACGTCAACCCCACGGGCAAGTTCGTCGTGGGCGGCCCGCAGGGCGACGCCGGGCTGACGGGCCGCAAGATCATCGTCGACACCTACGGCGGCATGTCCCGCCACGGCGGCGGCGCGTTCTCCGGCAAGGACCCGTCGAAGGTGGACCGCTCCGCGGCGTACGCGATGCGCTGGGTGGCCAAGAACGTCGTCGCGGCGGGCCTGGCCCGCCGGTGCGAGGTGCAGGTCGCGTACGCGATCGGCCGGGCGCACCCCGTGGGCCTGTACGTCGAGACCTTCGGCACGGAGACCGTCCCGGTGGAGCGGATCATCCACGCGATCGACACCGTCTTCGACCTGCGCCCGGCGGCGATCATCCGCGACCTCGACCTGCTGCGGCCGATCTACGCCAAGACGTCGGCCTACGGCCACTTCGGGCGCGAGCTGCCCGAGTTCACGTGGGAGCGCACCGACCGCGTCGACGCGCTGCGCGCCGCAGTCTGATCCCGGCCTCCGCCCGCCCGTCGTCCGGCCCGCCGTCCGGCCCGTCGTCCGGCACTGCGGGCCCGGCCTGGATCCCGGCCCGCGTCGGGGCCGGCCCTGTGGGCGCCGCGTGGTGAGATGGTCCCCGTGAGCGACGTCGAGACCCCGGAGCAGCCCGCGCTGCTAGGGCTCGACGCCGTCCCGTCCCCGTCCCGGGGTCGCGGCGGGCGCCGCCGCGTCCCGCTCGGGGCGCAGGAGATGGCCACCGAGCGGCCGGTCGCCCGGGTGGTGCTCGACCTGCAGCCCGCCCACCTGGACCGCGAGTACGACTACCTCGTGCCGGCGTCCATGGCGCAGGACGCCGTGCCGGGCGCCCGCGTGCGCGCGCGGTTCGGGCCCCAGGAGGTCGACGGGTACGTCGTCGACCGCGCCGACGCCTCCGACCACGCGGGACGCCTCGTGCCGCTGCGCCGTGTCGTCTCCGGCGACCCGGTCCTGGCGCCGCAGGTGCTGCGGCTGGCGCGGGCCGTGGCCGACAGGTGGGCCGGCACGCTGTCCGACGTCCTGCGCCTGGCCGTGCCGCCGCGCCACGCCCGCGTCGAGAAGGAGGTCCTGGCGCAGGTCGCCGGCGGCGTCCCCGACGCCGCCCGCGCGGACGACGGCGGCGCGGACGACGGCGGCGCCCCCGACGGCGCCGGCGTCGTCGCGACCCCGGCCGAGCACGGCGCCCCACCGGCTCTCGCCGCGCCCCCGGGGGCGCTGCCGGCCGCGTGGACCCACCTGTGGTCCCCGTACCGCGGCGGGGAGGCCTTCCTGGGTCACGTGCAGGCCGGCGAGGCCCCCAAGGCCGTGTGGACCCCGCTGCCGGGCCTGGCCCCGGCC
>NZ_LWGM01000222.1 GCF_001750215.1 Isoptericola variabilis
GGCCGCCGCACGCCGCGAGCGCCCAGGCCGCCACCGCCGCCAGGGCCAGGGCCAGCAGCCGCGGCGTCGTGCCCCTTGCCGGCGGCCTCCCGCCGCGCGCCGCACCGTGCATGCCTCAGCGTCCCACGGCCGGGCCCCGGGACGGCAGGGCTCCCGCCGCCGCGCCGTGGCACGGCGGAGCCCGCGAGGACAGGTGTCCCCGCGGGCTCCGTCGGTGGCCGTCAGGCGGACGCCCGCCGGCGATCGGCAGCCGTCAGCGGCCGGCCTTGCCGTTCTTCGTCCCGGCGTTGCCGACGACCCGGAGCGGGGCCGAGGCCAGCTCCTCGCCGTCCGCGACCAGCCGGACCTCGTGGGCGCCCACCTTGGTCGTCGGCGGCACGGTGACCGTCGTGGTGAACCGGCCCCGGCGGTCGGCGACCGCCTCGCCGAGCGCGGTCGGATTGGCGGTGGTCAGCTCGATCCGCACCCGCCGGCCCGGCACGAGGCCGGACCCGGTCACCTCGACCCGGCTGCCCGCGTGCACCTTCGCGGCGCCGAGGCTCACCTGCGGGTCGGCGGTCACGACGACCTCGCGGACCTCGGACACGTCGACGGCCCCGTACGGGTCGGTGGTCGTCACGTACCAGCCGTGCGTGCCGGGCGCGACGTCCGCCCAGGTCACCGACGCCTCCTCGCCCGAGGCGACGTCGTCGACGCAGCCGATCTCGTGCGTGGTGAGCACGTCCGCCCGGAACGAGTCCGTGGCCAGCTCCTTGGCGCGCACCGTGATGCCGAGCGTGGCGTAGGGCACCGTGAACTCCTGGTGCTGCAGGTCCAGCGACGGGTCCGTCGAGTCGTAGTCGTCCAGCGTCGGCGAGTACGTCCGCACGATCATCCGGCCCGTCTCGTTGTCGAAGTGCAGCAGGCGCAGGTACCCCTGGCCGCCCTCGGGCAGGCCCTGGTAGTCGAACAGCATCTGCGTGACGGTGCGCTCGGCGACCCCGTCGCCGTCGTCGTCGAACGTGTCGTAGCGCGTGAAGGCGTCGTGGTAGTGCCCCGACATCACCATGCGCACGTTCGGGTTCGTCGCGACGACCTCGTCGTAGACCCGCTGCGGGATCGGCCCCAGGCCACCGGTGGTGAGCATGTACTCGTGCAGGTCCACGACCGCGACGCGCTCGGGGTACCGCGCGAGGACCTCGTTCATCCACGCGATCTCGTCGTCGCCCGGGCCCCAGCCCATGTACACCGCGACGAAGTCGACGCCGCCGGCGGTGAACAGGTCGTAGTGGCCGCGGTTGTCGGCGTAGGTGCCGCCGTACCAGGGGTTGGCCTCGTACCGCTCGGCGCCGAAGTGCTGCCCGTACGCCGTGTAGTCGATCTCCTTGTGCCCGACGTCGTGGTTGCCCGCCAGCACGCCGTACGGCAGGCCGGCCTCGTCGAGCAGGTCGTAGGCCGCGTCGGCGGCGGCCCACTGCTGCTCCTCGGTGTGGACGTTGACGATGTCGCCGGTGTGGAACAGGTACTGCAGGTTCAGCTCGTCGCGGCGGTCCAGCAGGTAGCGGTGGATGCCGAGCTGGTGCTCGTAGTACTCCGGCGTCTCGTTGTAGTACTGGGTGTCCGACTCCCACGCGAGCGTGAAGTCGTACTCCCAGCGGGCGGTGTCGCCCTCGTGGTGCGGGGTCACCGCGGTGTCCCGGGTCGACAGGTCCTCGCCCGCGAAGCCCTCGGAGTGCTGCACCAGCACCGTGACCACGCCGTCCTCCACGTGGCCGGCGACCGGCACCAGCGCGCCGAGCTCGAAGGACTCGCGGCCGTCGGCGTCCTCGGCGGTGACGTGCCGGTCCACCTCCTGCCACGCGCCGGTGGCGGCGTCGCGCACGTGCAGCAGCACCTTGGCGTCGGCGTTCGCCGAGCCGGACCACGCGACGCGCACCCGCGCGTCGTCGCCCGCGCCCTCGGGCACGGCCACCTCGAACAGCTGGAAGGGGAACGCGTCGTCCGACGTCGTCGTCACGTCCAGGCCGTCGGTGCCCGCGAGCGCCGCGAGCTGCTCGGCGGTGAGGGTGTCGCCGTCGCGGCCGGCCTCCCGGGTGGCGCGGGTGGTGCCCTGGGTGACCGTGACCGCCGCGTCCGTGGGGTCGTAGCGGTAGCCCTCGGCGAAGCACAGCCGCAGCGCGTCGCCGCTCGGGTCGGTGGCCGTGGCGCTCAGCGTCACGTCCCCGGTCACCTCGGCGCCGTCTGCCGGGCCGCCGAGCGCGGTGTCCGGGGCCTCGACCGGCGTCGTGAAGGTCACCGTGGTGGTCTTCTCGTTGCCGGCCTGGTCCGTGGCGGTGACGGCGAGCTCGTGCACGCCGGCCGGCAGCGTCACCGACGAGGCGGCGTGGGGCAGCGTCACGGCCTCGCCGTCGAGCGTGGCGGCGACCTCGGCGACGCCGGAGCCGGCGTCGGTCACCTCGGCGTCGAGCGTGAACTCCCCGCGCAGCGTCTCGCCGTCGGCCACCGAGGTGGTCACCTGCGGCGCGGTGTTGTCGACGACGACGGTGGCCGAGGCCGTGTCCGCGCCGAGGTGCGCGGTGACGGTGTGCGGGCCGTCGGCGACGGCGGTGGTGTCCCAGTCGTGGGCGACGCCGGTGAACGCGTCGTCCGGCAGGACGAAGCGGGCGTCGTAGTAGTCGAGCTTGCCGGCCGAGTCGCCCATGTTGAGCTGGGTGCCCGGCGCGTAGCCCTGCGGCGTCAGCGTGCGGCCGTCGGGCAGCACGAGGCGCAGGTCGCGGATCCAGAAGTCGTCGTTGTTCTCGTTCTCGTCGATCTCCGGCGCGGCCTTGGTGCCGGCCCACACCGAGACGACGAGCTCCTCGCCCTGGTGGACGAGGGACAGCGGGACGGCGGTGTCGATCGTGTCGTAGCCGGTGTAGATGCCGTCGTCGAAGATGCGCAGCACCTCGTCGCCGACCTTGACGCCGTTGCGGAAGAACGTGTCGACGCTGCCCGCCTCGAAGGCGAACACCGGCGCGGACTCCAGCGACGGGGTGGTGGTCAGCGGCTCGCCGTCCACCGCGAGGTCGGGCACCCGCGGGTAGGCGTCGCCCGCGGCGACCAGCGGCACGGTGCCGCGCACGTGCTCGCCGTCGGCGACGTCGAGGCGCACCGGGTCGGTGCTCACGCCGGCCACCGGCACGGTGACGTCGTCCGTGGTGACGGTGTGGACGCCGTCGGACACGGTGAAGCGGTAGGTGATCGACCGCTTGCCGGTGAGGTCGGCGGCGGCGACCGTGAACGCGTACCGGTCGGTGCCGTTCCCGCTGCCGTCGACCAGGTCGGCGCTGCGGAAGCCGGTGTCCCGGTCCCCGCGGAACTCCAGGGTGACGCGGCGGACCTCGACGTCGTCGGTGATCCGCGCGCTCATCTCGAAGTCCTCGCCCGGGGTCACCACGTCCTCGGTGGTGTCCTCGACGGCCGGGGCGGCGGCGTCGTCGGCCGGGACCATGAGGCCGGCGGGCACCTGGTCGGCGCCGACGGTGCCCGGCGTCGGGGTGGCCTTGCCGAGGAGCACCTGGCGCGTGAGGTCCTGCGGGTCCGGGCCGAACTGGATGCCTCGGTTCGCGTCGACGTCGTCGGCGCCCGCGAGGTTGTAGTAGGCGCGGTTGCCCGGGTGGCCGGTGCGCGTCTGGATCTGCAGGCCCCGGGCGCTGCCGTTGGCCATGCCGCCCTGGTGGATCTCGACGAGCTCGGTGCCCGCCGCGAGGTCCGTGCCGTAGAAGGCGTTGAAGTCCGCGGCCGTCAGGGCGTCGTTCTGGCCGTTCTTGACCCAGAAGACGACGGTGCCGCCGGCGGGGATCGTGAAGTCGGCCGGCTGCGAGGGCCACAGCACCGTGGAGCTGTTGGTGAGGTCCTCGAGCGGGTAGAGGTAGCTGAGCACGTGGTCGGCGAACGGCACGGGCCGCGACGTCGCGTTGTACACCTCGACGAACTCGTACCCGTCGCCGCTGCCGACGTTCGTGGAGTCGACGACGAGCTCGGTGACCTGCAGCGGGGCGGTGACCAGGTCGGGGTCCGGCTCACGGACGACCGGCGTGCCCGGGTCCGTGGGACCCGGGGTGGGCTCCGGGGTCGGCTCCTGGGTGGGCTCCTGGGTGGGCTCGGTCGGCTCGGGAGTCGGCTCCCCCGACGGCTCGGTCGGCTCGGGCGCCGGCTCGGTCGGCTCGGGCGTCGGCTCGGGCTCCGGCGCAGCGAGCTGCTCGGGCGCGACCGCGCCCGCCGTCGGCGCGGCGGCCGCCGCGGTCACCCGGGCCGACGTCGAGCCCGCGGCCGGGACGCCGAAGTGCACCGTCCTGTCCGCGGCCACCGAGCCCGCCGGGTAGAAGGACCGGCTGACCTCGGTCTGCGTCGCGTCCTGCGCCACGGCGGACACGCGGATGCCGCGGTCGCCGCCGTTGGCCATGCCGGCCTGCCCGGTCACCCGCAGCAGCGGGTAGCCGGCCGTCGCCACGCCCTTGCCGGCCCAGAAGTCGCGGAAGTCCTGCTCCGTGCGGGCGTAGGAGTCGACGTTCCCGGAGGTGTAGCTGAGCCACAGCACGGCGGTGCCGCGGGCGGCCAGGACCGTGTCGCCGTCGACGGCGGGGTCGTCGGTCACCGCGAGCGGGACGTCACGGCTCCGGTCGTCGGAGTCGGCGTACGTGTACGCGAGCGCCGCCTCGGAGGCCAGGTCGACCGGCGCGTCCGTGGTGTTGGTGACCTCGATGTACTCGAAGTGGTCCGACCCGGCGTGGTCGGGGGCCAGCTCCGTCACCAGCAGCGGGGGGACGCCGTCGGCCGCGGCGGCCGGGCCGGGTGCGGGCGACGAGGAAGGACGCTGCGGCACCCGGCCATCCTCCCACCCGGGGGTGACGGCAGGTCAGCCGCGCAGCGCCTGCGCCATCGCCCGGCTCAGGTAC
>NZ_LWGM01000223.1 GCF_001750215.1 Isoptericola variabilis
GCGCCCGTCGTCGGGCAGCACCTCGCGCAGAGCCTCGAGCGCGGCCGCCTCCTCCGGCGTCGCGGGCGGGCCCATCACCTTCCAGTGCGGTGAGTCAGGCTTCATCAGGCGTTCGATGCTCCGGGTTCGCGACGACGGGGACGCTGCAGGCTAGCGAGGGGCACCGACAGCGTAGTGAGCCGCGCAAGGCGGCGGCTCCAGGTGCTCACCGACGCCTCGGTGGCGGCCGGCTTCGGCGGCACGCTGACCACAACTACCGAGGTGGAGTCGGAGCTGATGGACGAGTCGGCGGGGGCCACGGGTGGAACCTAGGGCGTCGCCTGTCCCATTGTCGGGATCTGCGGCGGGTGAAATGCCGCGAATGCGGCGTCAGTGCTAGTCGGCGTCAGAACGGTGCAGCATGTTGTAAAGCCGGACCTGACCTAGTGCTCCGGCGACAGCCTCCTCGAGATCTGACGGCGTCATCGCCTCGGCGTCTAGAACGCTCCCCGGAGTGCCGTCGTCTCTCGGGTGCGGACCGAGATCGACTGCATCGATCGAGCAGGAGAACACCAGCTCCTCGATGCTCAAGGGAAACTCACGCGCTGCATTCAGGGCGAAACCGCCGCCCCACAGTGTGACGTCAAGCGCAGCGGCGTCGTCGGGGCCCTCGCTCTCGAGGTGACTGACACGGACGGGCCGGTCGAACAAGAACATCAGGAACGTCTCGATGTCGTCGGCCGAGTCGAGGTCGACCGTGGCGAGCAGCTCCTGCAGGTCGTCACACTCGGTCGCGAAGCGCGGGTCGTGGAGGATCAATCTGCCTCTTTTGTTGGTGGGGACTGAGTGACGCGCCGGTGCTGGTCGATCAGGTCAGGCCTTCGCGGTGGTGCATCGGCAATCCCTCATCGTCGTAGTCGGCCGCACACTCGACACATCGGTAGGCCGGAAGAGCACAGGGTTCGACGACGCAGCCCATGAGCAGCGCACGAGGATCATCGAAGACTTCCGGCGTCGGCATGCCCCAGACGAGGTACCGCAGACTGCCCGCAGCGCCGCACGTTGGGCACGCGCCGTCGGCCGCCGTCGGCATCGTGAGCGGATTCGTCTGGATTCCACCGCCGTTAGGTTCGCGATCAGCCACGGCTTTCCCCCCCTCGCCCGACGTTCAGTCTCGCGCCTCTACTTGACCGGCGGCAATCAGCGTATTGCGAGCCACCGACAAGGATGCGGCCGTCGACCAGCGCCCTGAAGCCTCGGGACATGCGGTGACGCGTTCGCGGCCGACACCATGAATGCCACTAGTGTGAGGCGACTAAAGGAGGAGCCGATGGCATCGCGGCCGAAGATTTTCTGCATCGAGGGCGACTGGGGATTTGGGTTCGACGACACGCTCTCGGTGCGGTCGTACCTCGACCTCGTCGTCAACCTGGGGCACGCGAGCGCCGCGATCCACCGCACCGCCGCCACTCGCCAGGAGTTCGAGTACTACCTCGATCAATGGCTGCGGCGAAAGCCGCAGACCTATCCGCTGGCCTTCCTCGCCTCGCATGGAGACAGTGGCGCGATCCACCTCGGCAACGAAGAGATCACGCTCGACGAGCTGGCCGAGATCATCGGACCACGCCGTGCCGAAGGACGCGTCTTCCATTTCGGCGCGTGCAGCGTGATGCGGCTCGACGCGAAGTCGCTCAAGGACTTCTGCGCGCGGACCGGAGCCGCGGCGATCGTCGGATACACCGAGGACGTCGACTGGCTCGATGCGGCAGCCTGCGACCTCATGATCCTGCCGATGCTCTGCGACATGACGCAGAACAACCCCCGCTTCGATGGGCGCACGGTCAAGGGGGTGATGCAGCAGTTCGCGGCGAAGCACGCCGGCTTCGTGGAGGACCTAGGGTTGACTATCGCGACGCCGACGTGGAACTCACGGGGCGCGAACGTCGCCAAGGCCTGAGGGCCCTGGCGCGTCCGCCGGTTCCAGCAGTCCCGCGATCGCTCGTCGATCATGGTCGGGCCGTCGGACGATCTTGCCCCGGTGGGTCGTGAACGCGTCGAGGGTGACGACCACCAGCCGAAGCCCGTGCTGGGTACGGGTACGAGCTTACGGCGTCGTTCGTCGTACCGTGCACGCTGCAGTCCTCGGTGCACGCCGGACACCGTCAGGCGGTCAGGCTCGTCGAAGAAAGCGACCGACTCGGTGTGCTGCCGCTCGTGGTACTCGACGACCAGCCCGAGCTGCGGCCAGTAGGCGTCGACCGGAAGCCACGCCCGCCGGCCGGTCTTCGGTGACGGGTCGCCGAGCAGCCACGGGAAGCGATGCTGGCGCAGCGCTGTCACTCGCAGGACTGCGTCGCAGAGATCAATCACGTAGTGCTCGTCGCTGTGGGTACGCCCGCGGTTGGCCCGGGTGCTCACTGGGCCGGGGCTTCGAGGCGCGCAGGGTGGACATGGATGGCGGTCCACCGCAGCGTGCCCCCAGTAGCTCCTACTTCCACGACCGCATAGTCGCTCCACCGGACGTCATACGACCCGCGGAGCTCGCGCCGGTTCGCTGAGAAGCCGTTGCGCCACTCGAGCACGCCCCCGAGCTCCTTGCCGTCGTGGATCCGGAACGCCTCATAGTTCGTCTGCCGCCGCGTACCGGGCGGGGACCACAGGCTTGACTCGTTCGTCAGCATGATCGCGATGCCCTCGAACCCGTGGGTGGAGGCGAAGCCCTCGAGGCGCGAGACGTCGTGCACGTAGTGGAGGCGCGCGAGGTCTGAAGCGGCGTGATTGCGCAGGGCGTATGCCTCGCCGCCAATCTCGCCCTGCCATCCGCGCGTGAAGTACTTGAACTCGATTGCGGTAGACCGACCGTTGTCTCCGTGGCACAGCAGGTCGAGGTACTCCGCTCGCCCGGAGTCTCGTCGGAACGGGACTTCGAGCCGGCACTGCACCTGTGGAGCGAGCTCGAAGAGCTGGCGCGCGAACGCGAACTGGAAGTCGGCCTCGCTGTGGAACACCGGGCGCGTCTTCGCCAGCGACTCCATCACGTCGACGAGAACTACCTGTCCAGCAACCTGCACATCTTGACGATCGTCCATGGACGCCACCGTGCCACTAGACGCCGTCACCACGGCCGAGCCGCGCGGCGTTTTGGTTCATCTGGGGCGGCATAGCCACTCCTTGCGAACCACAGCACAAACCTGTTGGGCCGGTTGCGGACGGTTTGTCGTCAGATGCTAAGTTCCGGCCGATGTCCGCGACACCCGGTCTTCCGTCTGCCCCCGATCGTCCAATCAGTGCCGTTGCCCCGGCCGCGGGGCTGCAGTGGTGGGCTCGCCTCCTCCTCTTCGCCGGGTTCGGTGGCGGCGTCGTGGCGCTCCACGGCGTCCTCGGCTTCCCGCCGCTGCTCGCGACACTCGCCGCGGCCGTCATGTGGCTCGTGATGCGCGCCTCGGTGTCTCGACACGACGACCCGCCGGCACCGACGGCACCTACCCGGCTGACTGCGGACCGTCCGTACGTGCGGCCCGAACCAGAGCGCCGCATCCACGTCCTCGCCGATCGCTGCGAAACCTGCGGGCGTGCGCTCACGAACCCTGAGAGCCGCCGGGCGCGGGTGGGCAGCGAGTGCGTCAAGACGCACGGCCCTCGGTACCGCTACGCCGCGAACCCCGACCATGCCCGGTGGGCAGACGAGATCACCCACGCCCACGTCGAACAGGTGGCACGGCAGGCAGAGCTGGATCAGCAGCACAAGGCAGCCCTCGTCGTCCACGCCGCCCACATGGAGCAATGGGAGGCCGAGATGGCGACGCCCGAGGCATCCGCGCGCCGGGCAGCCCGAGCCCGAGCGACTCGTCGCCGCTCAGTGGTGGGGATCCTGTTCTGGGCGGCATTCGCCAGCCAGTGGATCAGCTTCTGACGTCCCCGAGGTGCCCGACCCATGAGCAGCCGGAGTGTGCGCGAGGCGCGCATCGCCCCGGGTCGTTGCTCTTTGAGAGCGAGGTGGCTCCCCGGGTCGTGGAACGAGCGCGCGTCGTGATGCGCCACGTCGACACTAATGACCTGCTACCTGCGACGGTCGCGTGGCCAGCAGGCGGCCCCGCGGCAACGCACGGGCAGCCTGTGCTTGGGGCCTAGCGGACGTCCCCGCGACCCACGGGTGATGTGACTCCGTCGAGGAGTGCATCCAACTGGCCGACGGTCGCCCACCCGTTGATCGTGACTTCGCCGTGCTGGCTGACGCGGACCTCGACTCGGTCGGGTGACGCCTGCAGCGTGGGCTCGAGGTGTCGATAGCGGTCAGTGAGGAAGCGGAACTCTTGGTTGGTCGATCCCACCCAGGGACGCAGAAGATCAGGGCTGTCGGCTCGGTATGGACCGTCAACGAGCAGGTCCGTCGCCGCCAGTAGGGCACCAGCCCCTTCAGGCGCGTCGGGCCCTCGAAGATCGTCGAGCTCGTACCCGGTGAAGGCCATGACTGACAGCCCCGCCTGCTGCACCGCCTCCGCCAACACCGCGAAGGCCGGTGCCTGCTCGAACGGCTCGCCGCCTAAGAGGGTGATCCCCTCGATCTCATTCTTGGAGGCACTTTCGACCACCTGGGCGCACAGATCCTCCGCGGAGATCAGGCGCCCGCCTCGTGCACCCCACAGGTGCGGGTTGAAGCAGCCGGCGCATCGGATCGTGCAGCCTTGCGCCCACACCGCGAACCGCTTCCCGGGCCCTTCGGCTTTGGTCAGCGGGACGGTGGACCCGATGCGCAGGAGCGGGACGTCGGGGGCCTCAGTAGTCAAGAACGCGCCCGCCTGGCTGCTCGGTCGGCGCAGGCGGCGACTGCTGAGCCTCACGCTGAGCGGCCCCCGGTCCAACGGGCGCCGCACCTCCACGAACCATGACCTTGCCGCGAAGCTTCACCAACTCGTGCGGCTGGACCCCCACGACC
>NZ_LWGM01000224.1 GCF_001750215.1 Isoptericola variabilis
GCCCGCCTGACCTGCGCCGCCTGGCCCTGCGCTGCCCGGCCGCCCGCCGGCTCCCGCCCGCACGCCGCGGGGTGTCGGGGGAGGGCCCGCGCCGCGCGGTGGGGGAGCATGGTCGCCATGCACCTGTGGCGCCGCTCGCTCCAGCTCGTCCTGGGCCTCCTGGCCTTCGCCCTGTCGATGGCGATGCTCCTGCACGCCGGGTTCGGCGGCATGCCCTGGGACGTGCTGCACCAGGGCGTCGTGCGGCGCACCGGGCTGCCGTTCGGCGCCGTCGTCGTGGCCTCGAGCCTGCTCGTGCTGCTGGCGTGGGTCCCGCTGCGGCAGCGGCCCGGGGTGGGCACCGTGGCCAACGTCGTGATCATCGGCGTCTCCGTCGACCCGTTCCTCGCGCTCCTCGAGGCCGCGCTGCCCGACCCGGGCACGGCGGTGCGCGTGGCGCTCGCCCTGGGCGGCGTGCTGGTCAACGGCGCCGCGACGGCGGCGTACATCGGCGCGCGGTTCGGCCCGGGCCCGCGCGACGGCCTCATGACCGGCATCGTCGGGCGCACCGGGTGGTCGGTGCGATGGGTCAAGACGCTCATCGAGGTGTCCGTCGTCGCCCTCGGCTGGGCGCTCGGCGGCACGTTCGGCTGGGCCACCGTGGTCTACGCGCTCGGCGTGGGACCCGTGGTGCAGGTCGCGGCCCGCTGGCTCGCGCCGACGGGCCTCGCGGACGGTTCGCGACGGCCCGCGCCCGCCGTGCCGGAGCCGGCGGCGCGCTGACCGGCCGCCCGCGCCGGCCTCCCGCACGACGACGGCCCGCCCTCCGTGCGGAGGGCGGGCCGTCGTCGTCGCTGCGGGCGGCCGTGCGAGCCGGCTCAGCTCGGGCGGGTCTTGGGGGCGTTCTCGGCCGTCTTGCCCGCGTCGCGCACGACCACGTCGCCGAGGATCTCGTCGATGCGGGTCATGAGCTCGGCGGGGATCTCGACGCCGGAGGCCTTGACGTTCTCCGCCACCTGCTCGGGGCGCGAGGCGCCCACGAGCGCCGCGGCGACGTTGCGGTTCTGCAGCACCCAGGCGATGGAGAGCTGCGCCTGGGTGAGGCCGAGCTCGTCGGCGACCGGCTTGAGCTCCTGGACGCGGGTCAGCACGTCGTCGGTCATGAACCGCTGGATGCCTCCGGTGGAGGCGTTCTGGTCGGCGGCGCGGGAGCCGGCCGGGGCGTCCTTGCCGGGCAGGTACTTGCCGGACAGCACGCCCTGCGCCATCGGCGACCAGACGATCTGCGAGATGCCGAGCTCCTCGGAGGCGGGCACGACCTCCGGCTCGATGACGCGCCACAGCATCGAGTACTGCGGCTGGGACGAGATGAGGTGGATGCCGAGCTCCTTGGCCAGGGCGTGCCCGGCGCGCAGCTGGTCGGCGGTCCACTCGCTGACGCCGATGTACAGGGCCTTGCCCTGGCGCACGACGTCGGCGAACGCCTGCATCGTCTCCTCGAGCGGCGTCTCGGTGTCGTACCGGTGGGCCTGGTAGAGGTCGACGTAGTCGGTGCCGAGCCGGCGCAGCGAGCCGTCGATCGACTCCATGATGTGCTTGCGGGACAGGCCGGAGTCGTTGGCGCCGCCGGGGCCGGTGGGCCAGTAGACCTTGGTGAAGATCTCGAGGCTCTCGCGGCGCTGGCCCTTGAGCGCCTCGCCGAGCACGGACTCCGCCTTGCCGTTCATGTAGACGTCGGCGGTGTCGAAGGAGGTGATGCCGGCGTCGAGCGCCGCGTGGACGGACTTGATCGCCGTCTCGTTCTCGACCTGGCCGCCGTGGGTGAGCCAGTTGCCGAACGTGATCTCGGTGATCTTGAGGCCGCTGTTGCCGAGGTAGCGGTAGGTGACCATGGCGTCACCCTAGCCTCGGATCGTTTCGACCCGCAGCGCGAGCCGCGGGCCCTCAGCGCAGCGGCTCGCGCATCACTCGGGCCAGACGCCGTGCTTCTTGTGCGTCGGCTTCGGCATGCGCGACCGGCGGATCTGGAACGCGCGCATGATCGCGTACATGGCGGTGCCGCGCTCCACGATGCCGAACCGCGCCTGCAGCTTGCGCTTGAGGCGCTGCCACATGAGGACCGAGTCGCCGATCGCGATCAGGACGACGGCGTACAGCGCGATGAGCACGTAGAACGCCAGGACGGGCAGCTGCGTGACGGCGAAGTTCACCAGCACGAACACGAGCGCGACCGGCAGGAAGAACTCCGCGATGTTCCAGCGGGCGTCGACGTAGTCGCGCACGTACCGCCGCTGCGCGCCCTTGTCGCGCGGCGGCATGTACCGCTCGTCGCCCTCCTGCATCGCCTTGTACTGGCGGGCGCGCTCCTCGCGCTGGCGCTCGCGCGCGGCCTTGGCCGCGCCCTTGCGGTCGGCGGGCACCAGCGGGCGCCGGTTGCGCGCCTCGGCCTCGCTGCGCCGGGGCGTGGGGCGGCCCTTGCCGCTCGACGGCGCGCCGGTCTGCTCGATCTTCGCGGCCTCGGTCACGGGGTCGGGCGCCGCGGGCGTGGCGGCCTTGTTGCGGGAGAACACGCTCCCAGGGTAGTCGAGCGCGGGCGCGTCGCGGGCCGCCCCACCCAACGGTCGGACGGCGGCCGGACGGCGGCCGGACGGCGCCGGTCGCCGGTAGCGTGGCCCCGTGACCGACACGACCACCGACGACACCACCAGGGACGACGTCGACGCGCTGCGCGAGCGCGTCGAGGCGCTGTTCCCCGCCCTGCAGGCCGACCTCGAGGACCTCGTGCGCATCCCGAGCGTCTCCGCGGCGGCCTTCGACCAGGCTCACGTCGAGGCCTCCGCCGAGGCCGTCGCCGCGCTGCTGCGCGACGCCGGGCTGCCCGAGGTGCAGATCCTGCGCTCGGCCCGGCCCGACGGCACGCCCGGCGCGCCCGCCGTCGTCGCCCGCCGTCCCGCGCCGGCCGGCGCCCCGACGGTGCTGCTGTACGCGCACCACGATGTGCAGCCGCCGGGGGAGGGCTGGACGACCGACCCGTTCCAGCCGGTGCAGGTCGGCGAGCGCCTCTACGGCCGCGGCGCCGCGGACGACAAGGCGGGCATCGCGGCGCACGTCGGCGCCTTGCGCGCGCTCGGCGAGCTCGCCGCGGCGGGCGACGAGACGCCGGTGGGCGTCACGGTGTTCGTCGAGGGCGAGGAGGAGTCCGGCTCGCCGTCGTTCCACCAGTTCCTCACCGACCACCGGGAGCTGCTGCGCGCGGACGTCATCGTCGTCGCCGACTCCACCAATTGGAAGGTCGGCACCCCGGCGCTCACGACGTCGCTGCGCGGCCTCGTCGACGGCGTCGTCGAGGTCGAGGTGCTGGAGCACGCCGGGCACTCCGGCATGTTCGGCGGACCGGTCCTCGACGCGAACGTCCAGCTCGCGCGCCTGCTGGCCACGCTGCACGACGAGGCGGGCAACGTCGCCGTCGAGGGGCTCGTGGTCGCCGCGGAGCCCGAGGTCGACTACGACGAGGCGCAGTTCCGCGCCGACGCCACCGTGCTCGACGGGCTGGCGCTCGCCGGCGAGGGCACCATCGCGGGCCGGCTGTGGACCAAGCCCGCGCTGAGCGTCATCGGCATCGACGCCGTCTCCGTGGCGCACGCGTCCAACACGATCGCGCCGCGATCCCGCGCGAAGCTCTCGCTGCGGCTCGCGCCGGGGCAGGACCCCGCCGCGGCCGACCGCGCGCTCGCCGACCACCTGGCCGCGCACGCGCCGGCGGGCGCCAGGGTCACCTGGACGCGCTGGGAGGCGGGCAAGCCGTTCCTCGCGCCGGGCGACACGGCGGCGATGCGCGCGGCGCGCGCGGCGTTCACCGCCGCGTGGGGCACCGAGCCGGTCGACATCGGCGTGGGCGGCTCCATCCCGTTCATCGCCGACCTGCTCGAGGTGTTCCCCGACGCCGCGATCCTGGTGACGGGCGTGGAGGACCCGGACTCCCGGGCGCACGGCGCGGACGAGTCGGTGCACCTGGGCGAGCTGCGCAAGGTCGTGCTCGCCGAGGCGCTGCTGCTGCGCCGGGTCGCCGAGGGGCTCTGACCCCGGGACCGCAGACGCCGCAGGGTGGCCTCACCGCACGGTGAGGCCACCCTGCGGCGTCTGCTCTCCGGGGACCCGCTCAGCGCGGCAGCGTGTCGCGGTGCGCCACGTCGACCGAGCGGGCCCAGGCGGCGACCTCGGCCGGCAGCTCGGGACGGTGCTCGAGGGCGTCGCCGCCCATGAGGGCGACGACGTCGGGCGCCGGCACGCGCTGCGCGTGCGGCCCCAGGAACCGCGCGGCCACCCAGGCGGTCGCGTACCGCTCGCCGTCCTTGGCGAAGACCTGCTCGAGGTAGACCACGCGCGGGTCCCACCCCAGCAGGCGCGTGGTGATGGTGAACCGGTCCCACAGCCGCAGGGAGCGCCGGTACTTGACGGTGGACGCCGCCACGACGGGGTACCAGCGCCGGTCGCCCATGCGGCGGTAGCCGTCGAGGTCGGCGATGTAGTTGGCGCGCGCCACGTCCATCATCTGCAGGTACACGCCGTTGTTGACGTGCATGTACAGGTCCAGGTCCAGCGGGTGCACCCGCATGGTGGTGACCGACGGGTCGAGGACGCCCTGGCCCGGGACGGGCCTGCGCGGCCGGTAGGACGCCAGGGCGAGCTGCAGTGTTCGCGTCACGCGGGCAGGGTACTACCCGCGACCGGCGGTATCAGGAACCGGGCCGGGTGCCCGGGTGCGCGCACCCCGTCGCCCCGCCACGGCGCGGGGCGCTGTGCCACGATCGACCCGTGCACGCGCTGCTGCTGGCCGCCGACCCCCGCACCGCCGCGGGGCTCGCCGCCGCGTGGCGGGCCGGGGGAGC
>NZ_LWGM01000225.1 GCF_001750215.1 Isoptericola variabilis
CCTCCTCCGGCGAGCTCGTCCCGGCCGGCGCGGACACCGCTCCCGCCGCGCCCGCGACCGAGCCGGCCGAGCCCGCTCCGGCCGAGCCGGAGCCCGCGGCCCAGGAGCCCTACGTCTACACCGTGCCGCGCCCGTACGCGCCCGCGCCGCGCGTCGACCCCGCCCTGCACCGGCCGCCCACCGGACCGGTGCCGGCGGCGCCGCCGTCGGAGGCCGACGACGTGGTGCGCCAGGTGCTGCGCGAGCAGGCCGTCCGTTCGGGCCGGGAGGGCTGAGGCGTGCGTTTCCAGTTCGTGCTCGCCGAGGTCGGCCACGGCCTGCGGCGGAACCTGTCGATGGTCGTCTCCGTGGTGCTGGTGACGTTCGTGTCGCTGGCGTTCGTGGGCGCCGCCGCGCTGCTGCAGCTGCAGGTCGACAAGCTCAAGGACAAGTGGTACGACCTCGTCGAGGTCTCCGTGTTCCTGTGCCCGACCGGCTCCACGATGCCCACCTGCGCGGCCGGCGAGGCCACCGAGGAGCAGATCGCGGAGATCGGCTCGGTCATCGACGGCGAGCTCGGCTCCGAGGTGACCCGGTCCTACTTCGAGACCAAGGCCGAGGCGTTCGAGGCGTTCGAGGAGCGCTACCCCGACGGCTACCAGGGCACCCAGCTCACCGAGGACGACATGCAGGCGTCGTTCCGGCTCAAGCTGACCGACCCGGAGAACTTCCAGGTGGTCTCAGACGTGCTGTCCGGCCGCGAGGGCGTCGAGGTGGTGGAGGACCAGCGCGCGGTGTTCGAGCCGCTGTTCCTGGCGCTCAACCGCGCGTCGCTGTGCGCGGCGGGCCTCGCGGTCGTGATGCTCCTGGCCGCCGTCCTGCTCATCACGACGACGATCCGGCTGTCGGCCGTGTCCCGGCAGCGCGAGACGGGCATCATGCGGCTCGTCGGCGCCTCGAACCTGTTCGTGCAGCTGCCGTTCATGCTCGAGGGGGCCATCGCCGCGGTGGTGGGCTCCGTGCTCGCCGTCGGCGGCCTGTGGCTCGGCGTGCGCTACCTGGTGACCGACTGGCTGAAGCAGTCCGTCGACTGGGTGGCCTACGTGGGCACCGCCGACGTCCTGGCCGTCGCGCCGCTGCTGGTCGGGATCGCGGTGCTGCTGGCCGTCGTGTCGTCCGTCGTGACGCTGAACCGCTATACGAGG
Source organism: Isoptericola variabilis (assembly GCF_001750215.1). GTDB lineage: Bacteria > Actinomycetota > Actinomycetes > Actinomycetales > Cellulomonadaceae > Puerhibacterium > Puerhibacterium variabilis_A. The sequence continues at coordinate 1,185 of NZ_LWGM01000225.1, forward strand.
GTGTGAGATGAAGGGGACCAGGATCCTGCGCGGCGGGGCGGCGGGCGTGCTCGCCGCCGTGCTGGCGCTGAGCGCCGTCGTCGCCACGACGCCGGCCGCCACCGCCGACGACCTCGACGACCAGCGCGCCGCCGCGGAGCGGCAGGCGCGCCAGAAGGCCGCCGAGCGCGAGCAGCTCGAGTCCACGCTCGCGGAGACCAACGCCGACCTGAGCCAGGCGGTGCTCGACCTCAACACCGTCGAGGGCCGCCTGCCGGTGGCGCAGGCCGAGCTCGCCGAGGCGGAGGCCGCGCACGAGGAGGCCGAGCGCCAGGCGGCGATCCTGGCCCAGCGCCTCGAGGACGCCGAGGTCGAGGAGAGCACCGTCGCGGCGCAGATCGAGGACGGCGCGGGCAAGGTCGACGCCGCCCGCGCCGAGATCGCGCAGATGGCGCGCGAGGCGGCCCGCGGCAGCGGCGAGGTCTCCGCCCTCGGGCTCGTGACCGGGGCGCAGAGCACCGAGGAGTTCCTGGCGAACTACGCGGTCACCGCGTCGGCGGCCCGCAGCCAGGCCCGCACCCTCACCGAGCTGCAGGACGCGGAGGCCGTGGCCCGCAACCAGGAGGCCCGGCTGGCGGCGATCCGCGAGACGATCAACCAGCTCAAGGAGGAGGCGGACGCCAACGTCGTGGCCGCCCAGCAGGCGGAGGACCAGGCGGCCGCGCGCAAGGCCGAGGTCGAGAGGCTCATTGCCGAGCAGCAGCAGCTCAAGGCCACGATCGAGGACCAGCGCGACGAGGCGCTGGCCGACATCGAGGAGAACGAGAAGGACCAGCAGGCGGTCGAGGCGGAGATCAAGGACCTCATCGCCAAGCAGAAGACGCGCGACGCGGAGATCGCGGCCGAGCGGGCGCGGCGCGAGGCCGCCGAGCGGGCGCGACGAGAGGCCGCCCAGCAGCAGTCGGGCGGCAACAGCGGTGGCAACAGCGGTGGCAACAGCGGGAGCTCCGGCGGCAACAGCGGCGGCAACAGCGGTGGCAGCTCGGGCGGTGGCTCCGGCGGCGGCTCGAGCTCCTCGCGCACCTTCCTCAGCTGGCCCACCGCCAACCACACCGTGATCAGCAACTACGGCATGCGGCTCAGCCCGACGTACGGCGTGTGGATGCTGCACGCCGGTGCGGACTTCCGTGCCGGGCTGGGGGCGCCGATCTACGCCGCGGCGAGCGGCGAGGTGGACGCGTCCTACTGCGCGGCCGGACCGGGCTGCAACATCCGGATCAACCACGGCCCCTACCAGGGCAAGAACATCCGCACCCGCTACCTGCACCTGGCCTCCAGCGGCCGGGCCAGCGTCGGGGAGTGGGTCAACAAGGGCGACATCATCGGGTACTCGGGCGGCACGGGCCGCATCACCGGCCCGCACCTGCACTTCGAGGTGTACGTCAACGGCAGCTCCACCAACCCGGTGCCCTGGCTGCCCTGACGCCCCACCGCACCACCCGCGCGGCGCCGCGGGGGCTCGGGAATTCCCTGGCCCTCCGCAGCGCTACGCGTATTCTGGGACGTCGCGTCCGGCGTCCGACGACACCCTCCGACGACTCCCGGCGCGCGGCCGACCCGCCGCGCACGAGCGACGCACGACCAGGAAGGAGCACACCGTGGCCAAGGGCGCGCCCAAGCAGGTCCCGCAGGCACAGCCGAAGCCGAAGGCGAAGGCCCCGGCCGGCCCCGTGCGCCAGGTCGTGGCGAACAACAAGCGGGCCCGGCACGACTACACCATCGAGGACGTCTACGAGGCGGGCCTCGTGCTCTCGGGCACCGAGGTCAAGGCGCTGCGCATGGGCCGCGCCTCGCTCATCGACGGGTTCGTGCACCTCGACCGAGGTGAGGCCTGGCTCGAGGGAGTGCACATCCCCGAGTACTTCCAGGGCACCTGGAACAACCACGCGCCGCGCCGCAAGCGCAAGCTGCTGCTGCACAAGGACGAGATCCTGCGCCTGGAGTCCAAGGTGCGGGAGAAGGGCCACACCGTGGTCCCGCTCAGCCTGTACTTCCTCGACGGCCGGGCCAAGGTCGAGATCGCCCTGGCCCGAGGCAAGAAGGAGTACGACAAGCGGCAGTCGCTGCGCGAGGCGCAGGACAGGCGCGAGGCGCAGCGGGCCATGCGCCACAAGGAGCTGCTCAGCTGAGCAGCCGGCGGAATACGGTGGGTGCCCGCGGCGTTCTTCCACTAGAATGAGGGACGCCCGGTCCGCCGGGCGGCGTGGTCGGCGCGAGCCGGCCGCACAGATTGACAACACCACATGGGGCTGATCGGTTTCGACGGTGGTCGTGCTTCGAGGAGAAGCGGGCCGAGGATGCAGGCTTATCTCGTAAACGATGCCTGCACACACATAGTTGCCGATAACAAGCGCAACGACTTCGCCCTCGCCGCCTGAGCGAGCCTGAAGTCCGTGAGCCCGGGACCGCTCTCGACCCGGTAGCTCGCGTCATCTAGAGAGCCACTGCTCCTAGCCCTCGTCGTCGGGGCTGGGGGGACTCTTAGACGACTGGGCCTGTCTACGAATGAGTCTGCGCAAGCGTAGAGGCCGAGAAAATCCAGAGCAGACTGCGCCCGGAGAAGTCCTGGAAAAGCGCCACCGGACCCGGGTTCGATTCCCGGCAGCTCCACCATGTCGACGAAGGACCGTCCCGTCAGGGGCCGGTCCTTCGTCGTTCCCGGCCGCAGCGACGTTCACCGGTGCGTCGCCTTCCCGCCACCTTCGCCGGCTACCGTCCGGCGGCGTGCCATCCGCCGCGCCCCACGACGTCGACCGTCCCGGCCTGCGAACCCTCGTGCCGCCCGTCCGGTCCCCGCTGCTCGTCGCCCTGTCGCCGCTGGCGGTCGTGCTGCTCGGCCACCTGGTCGCCCGTGCCGCGGCGGCCGTCGACCCCCGGCGCGCCTGGATCCCCGTGGCGCTCGTGTACTGGGGAGCCGCCGCGGCGATCACGCTCGCCGTGACGACGCCGGCGCAGCGCCGTTCCTGGTTCGCACCGGCGGGTTCCCGGCCGCGGTGGGTGGTCCCCGTCGCGGTGGCGCTCGGCGTCGTGCCGGTCGTCGGCATCCTGCTGCTGCACCTCGACCTGGTCGCGGCGCACCCCGCGCTCGTCGCCCCGTGGCTGGTCTTCGCCGTGGTCAACCCGGTGGTCGAGGAGGCGTACTGGCGCGGCACGGTCGCCGACGCGACGGCGCGCTGGCCGGTCTGGGCGGCCGCGCTGTGGTCCACCGGCCTGTTCGTGGCGAGCCACCCGCTGATGTGGGGCGTGTTCTCCGTGGGGAACCGGTCGCCCATGCTCTACGCATCCCTGACCCTCATGGGGCTGGCGTGGTTCGCGATGCGTCGGGCGACGGGCTCGCTGCGCTGGCCGGTCGCCTCCCACGCCCTGGTCGACGTCGGCAACCTGTCGGTGTTCGTCTTCGTGAACGTCTACGTGCCGCCGGGGCTCGGCTAGACCGTCCTGGCGGCCGCGCGTCCCCGCCGGGCTCCGCGGCCGTCGCTAGGGTGACCGCGTGCCCGACACCGCCGCCGGCCCCGCCGGCCCCGTCCTGCCCGGCCTCGTCCCCGCGCCCGAGACGATGCGGGTCGGCCGGGGCGAGGTCGTCCTCCCGGACGGCGCGCGCCTCGCCGCGTCGCCGGCGCTCGCGCCCGCCGCCC
>NZ_LWGM01000226.1 GCF_001750215.1 Isoptericola variabilis
GCGTCTCGGGGTCGGCCTGCAGCGCGCCGGCCAGCGCCCGCGCGGTGCGGGCCGGGAGCCCCACGAGGTCGGCGCGGCCCTCGCGCGAGCGGCGCAGCACCTGGTCGGTGGGCCGCACGCCGAACGGCGAGCGGCCCGTGGCGGCGAAGGCCAGGAGCGCGGCCCAGCTCCACCAGTCGGACTCCGGCGTAGGCGCGCCACCGTCGAGCAGCTCCGGCGCGAGGTAGCCCGGCGTGCCGATGACGAAGCCGGGCGAGGTGAGCGCCGCGCGCGGCTCCTCGAGCGCCTGGGCGATGCCGAAGTCGATGAGCACGGGCCCGTTCGGCGTGATCAGCACGTTGGAGGGCTTGAGGTCGCGGTGCACGACGCCGGCCAGGTGCACCGCCTCGAGCGCCCCGGCGAGCTGGTCGGCCAGCTCGTAGAGGTCGACGGCGTCGAGCGGGCCGCCCTCGTCGATCTCGCGCTCGAGCGTGGGGCCCTCGTACAGGTCGGTGACGACGAACGCCTCAGGCCCGTCCAGCTCGGCGTCGAGCACCTGGGCGACGGCGGGGTGGCGCAGCCGCTGCAGGGCGAGCACCTCACGGCGCAGCCGCTGGCGGCCGACGGGGTCGGCGTCGAGGTGGGCGTGCAGGATCTTCAGCGCGACGGCGTGGCCGCCGCCGTCGACCGCCTCGTAGACCGCGCCCATGGCGCCCCGGCCCAGCAGGGAGCGGATCGTGTAGCCGCCCACCTCGGCGCCGGACGAGAGGCGCGCGGGCGGCATGGCCGCGGGCTGCTCCGCGGGCTGCTCCGCGGGCCGGGCCCCACCCTCGACCTCTCCCATGGCGCACACGGTAGTGCGCCGGGAAGCGGGTGGGCGAGCGGCACGCGGGTGTCCGTTTCGTCCGGTCTCGACCGGTGAAATCGACGCTTTCGGTCTACCCTGACGAGAGCAAAGCACTCGTCAAATCGATCGGGAGGAAGTCCCATTGAACGGCAGCGGACCGTCCGACAACAGCTCCGACGCGGCGGGGGCGCCGCGCGGTGACGTGCCGCGGGTGAGCGCGCCCGGAGGGTCCGACGGCTACGACTTCGTCGTCGTGGCGAACCGGCTGCCCGTGGACTTCTCCGTGCGGTCCGACGGCGGCGTCGACTGGCAGCGGTCGCCCGGCGGCCTCGTCACGGCGCTCGAGCCGGTGATGCAGCGCAACGACGGCGCGTGGGTCGGCTGGTCCGGCGCGCCCGACCTCGCCCACGAGCCGTTCGACGCCGACCAGATGCGTCTGGTCCCGGTCACGCTCAGCGCCGAGGAGATCCAGCGGTACTACGAGGGCTTCGCCAACGACACGCTGTGGCCGCTGTACCACGACGTCGTCGCGACGCCGTCGTACCACCGCGCCTGGTGGGACGCCTACCGCGCGGTGAACCAGCGGTTCGCCGACGCCGCCGCCGCCCAGGCGGCCGAGGGCGCCGTGGTGTGGGTGCACGACTACCAGCTGCAGCTCGTGCCGAAGATGCTCCGCGACCAGCGCCCGGACCTGCGGATCGGCTTCTTCGACCACATCCCGTTCCCGCCCATCGAGCTGTTCCAGCAGCTGCCGTGGCGCCGCCAGATCGTCGAGGGCCTGCTCGGCGCCGACCTGCTGGGCTTCCAGCGCGGCGGCGACGCGTCCAACTTCGTCCGCGCGGTGCGCCGCCTGACGGACTACACGACCCGCGGCCCGATCGTCACCCTGCCCGACGAGAAGGGCGGCCCCGGCCGGCACGTGCGCGCCGCCGCGTTCCCCATCTCGATCGACTCCCACCGCTTCGACGCCCTGGCGCGCACCCCCGAGGTGCAGCAGCGGGCCAAGGAGATCCGCTCGGAGCTCGGCGAGCCCGACGTCGTCCTGCTCGGCGTCGACCGCCTCGACTACACCAAGGGCATCCGCCACCGCATCAAGGCGTACGGCGAGCTGCTGCAGGACGGCCGGCTCGACGTCGAGCGCTCCACGCTGGTGCAGGTGGCCAGCCCGAGCCGCGAGAACGTGGGCGCCTACCAGGAGCTGCGCGAGCAGGTCGAGGGCCTCGTCGGCCGCATCAACGGCGAGTTCGGCGAGTACGGGCACGCCGCGATCAGCTACATGCACCACTCCTACCCGCCGGAGGAGATGGCGGCCCTCTACCTCGCCGCCGACGTCATGCTCGTCACCAGCCTGCGCGACGGCATGAACCTCGTGGCCAAGGAGTACGTGGCCGCCCGCTCCGACGAGCGCGGCGTGCTCGTGCTCAGCGAGTTCACCGGGGCGGCCGACGAGCTCGCCCCCGGGCCGGTGCTCATCAACCCGCACGACATCGACGGCATGAAGGACGCCATCGTCGCCGCCGCCGCGATGGACCCGCGCGAGCAGCGCCGCCGGATGCGCCGCCTGCGCCGCAAGGTGATGAACGACGACGTCGCCAAGTGGGCCGAGAGCTTCCTCGGCGTGCTCACGGCCATGCCGCACCGCACGAGCCATGTCTGAGCCCGCGACCGGCCCCGCGCCCGCGGCGACCGGGGCGGACGGCCTCGCCGGCGCGCTCGCGGCCCTCGCGGCGCCCGACGGCGCCGCGGTGCTGGTGGGGCTCGACTTCGACGGCACGCTCGCGCCGCTGGTGGACGACCCGACGACGTCGGCGATGACCCCGGCGGCGCGGGCCGCCGTGGCGCGGCTCGCCGCGCTGCCGGCCGCCGGCGGCGCGCGCCTGGCCCTGGTGTCGGGGCGCGACCTGGCCGACCTCGCCGCGCGCGCCGAGCCGCCCGCGGGCACGTACCTGGTCGGCAGCCACGGCGCCGAGACGGGGCACGTGCGGGCCGGCGACGACGGCGCGCCGCAGGTCGACGCCGTGCCCGTGCGGCTCGAGCCCGAGCAGGCCGCCGTGCTGGAGCGGCTCGTGGCCGGCTTCCAGCGGGTCGCGGCCGAGACGGAGGGCGCCTGGGTGCAGACCAAGCCGAGCGCCGCCGTGCTGCACACCCGCCGCTCCCCCGCCGACGCCGCGCGCGCCGCCGTCGCCCGGGCCGACGCCGTCGTCGCCGAGCTGGGGCTGCACGCCATGCACGGCAAGGACGTGGTCGAGGTCGCCGTGCTGCCCACCGACAAGGGCTCGGCGCTCGCGCGCCTGCGCGACGTCGTCGCCCAGGAGGCCGGCGCCCCCGCGGTGCGCGTGCTCTACGCCGGGGACGACACCACGGACGAGCACGCCTTCGAGGCGCTCCGGCCGGGCGACGTCGCGGTCAAGGTCGGAGCGGGCGACACGGTCGCCGCGCACCGCGTGCCGGACGCCGACGGCGTCGCGGCCGCCCTCGAGCAGCTCGCCGACCTGCTCGGACGCCGGGCCGGCGACGGCGGCTGACGCCATCGTGACCGACCCGTGACCTGGCTCACAGTGTGGCCCGGCCCACGGCCGGGGTACAGTCGGGCCAGCCGCCCCGGCGGCACCGGTGCCCTGCGGGGCGCCTGATAACCGAACACCACTGTGTCAACGCCGACACGCCTGTCGTGAACGCAGCGGCACCCGCCCACAACGGATCGTCCGGCACGTACCTGCCGGTGGAGGGACTACTACTCATGGCTACGGTCACTTTCGACCACGCGACGCGTGTCTACCCGGGCACCGAGCGCCCCGCCGTCGACCAGCTCAACCTGCACATCGAGGACGGCGAGTTCCTCGTGCTCGTCGGCCCGTCCGGCTGCGGCAAGTCCACGTCGCTGCGCATGCTCGCCGGCCTGGAGGACGTGAACGGCGGCCGGATCCTCATCGGCGACCGCGACGTCACGGACGTCCAGCCGAAGGACCGCGACATCGCGATGGTGTTCCAGAACTACGCCCTGTACCCGCACATGTCCGTCGCGGACAACATGGGCTTCGCGCTGAAGATCGCCGGCACCCCCAAGGCCGAGATCCGCCAGCGCGTCGAGGAGGCCGCCAAGATCCTCGACCTCACCGAGTACCTCGACCGCAAGCCGAAGGCCCTCTCGGGTGGTCAGCGCCAGCGTGTCGCGATGGGTCGCGCCATCGTCCGCCAGCCGCAGGTGTTCCTCATGGACGAGCCGCTGTCGAACCTCGACGCCAAGCTCCGCGTCCAGACCCGTACGCAGATCGCGTCGCTGCAGCGCCGCCTCGGCGTCACCACGGTCTACGTGACCCACGACCAGACCGAGGCCCTCACCATGGGCGACCGCATCGCGGTTCTCAAGGGCGGCGTGCTCCAGCAGGTCGGCACCCCGCGCGAGATGTACGACGCGCCGGCCAACGTGTTCGTCGCGGGCTTCATCGGCTCGCCGGCCATGAACATCGGCACGTTCGACGTCAAGGAGGGCGCCGCCCTCGTCGGCCACGCGCAGATCCCGCTCGAGCGCTCCATGGTCGCGGGCCTCACGGACGCCGACGCCGGCAAGGTCACCGTCGGCTTCCGCCCCGAGTCGCTCGACGTCGTGCCGGCCGGCACGCCGGGCTCGTTCCAGGTGCAGGTCAACATCGTCGAGGAGCTCGGCTCCGACGCGTACGTGTACGGCTCGCTCCGCAGCGACCTCGGCACCGGCGAGCTGCACGCGGGCGACACCGACCAGGTCATCGTGCGCATCAACCCGCGCGACGTGCCGATGAAGGGCGACGTCATCAACGTGGCCATCAAGCCCGGCCACGAGCACGTGTTCTCGGCCTCGACGGGCAACCGCCTCGGCTGAGCCGCACCACCACGGCGGTGTCGTTCGCACGGCGTGTTCTGTACCCACAACGTCCAGGCCCGGGGCGGCCTAGGCTGGCAGGCATGCGCGTGGACGTCTGGCTGTGGGCGGTGCGGCTGTTCAAGAGCCGCTCGGCCTCGGCGAC
>NZ_LWGM01000227.1 GCF_001750215.1 Isoptericola variabilis
CGCACGGCCGCGACGCCGTCGAGCAGCCCGCGCGCCACCAGGCCCGCGACCGCGCGCCGGCCGCCGTCGGACAGCACGCGCAGGTCGAGGCCCTCGCGCAGGCGCACGCCGAGCAGCACCCGCTCCAGCGCCGCCTCGGCGCCCGTCAGCAGCTCGCGCCCGGCCCCCGGGGAGCCGCCGGCCTCGAGCATCGCGGCGTAGCGCCGCGGGTGCTTGACGTTCCACCAGCGCACGCCGGCGCCGGCGGCCGGCACCGTTGTCCCTGTGGCCGACCCGGTGGCCGACCCGGTGGCCGACCCGGCCGTCCCCGCGGCCAGGTACGAGTGCGCCCCCGGCCCGATCCCCCACCAGTCGTCCCCGCGCCAGTAGGCGAGGTTGTGGCGGCAGGCGCGCCCGTTGCCACGGGCCCAGTTGCTCACCTCGTACCACTCGAACCCGGCGGCGGCGAGCAGCTCGTCCGCCAGCTCGTACTTGGCGGCCTGGTCGTCCTCGTCGGGCAGGGTCAGCTCGCCGCGGCGCACCTGCGCCGCCATCTTCGTGCCCGGCTCCACCACGAGGGCGTACGCCGAGACGTGGTCGACGCCGGTGGCGAGCACGGCCTCGAGGGACGCGCGCCAGTCGGCGAGCGACTCCCCCGGGGTGCCGTAGATGAGGTCCAGCGAGACCTCCAGGCCGGCGTCGCGCGCCCAGCGCACGGCGTCGGGCACGCGCCGCGGGTCGTGCGTGCGCTCCAGGGTGGCCAGCACGTGCGGCACCGCCGACTGCATGCCGAACGACACGCGGGTGAACCCGCCGTCGGCCAGCTCGCGCAGCGATCCCGGCGTCACCGAGTCCGGGTTGGCCTCGGTGGTCACCTCGGCGCCGTCGGCCAGCCCCCAGGCGTCGCGCACGCCGTCCAGGACCCGCACCATGTCGGCCGCGGGCAGCGAGGTGGGCGTGCCGCCGCCGAAGAACACCGTGCTCACCGGCCGCGGCGTCACCGCGGCGTCGGCGAGGACCTTGCGCGCCAGCTCCACCTCGCGCAGCGCCGTCGTCGCGTACGCGACCTGGGAGGCGCCGCCGCCGAGCTCGGCGGAGGTGTAGGTGTTGAAGTCGCAGTAGCCGCACCGCACCGTGCAGAACGGCACGTGCACGTAGACGCCGAACGCCCCCGTGCGGGGGGCGTCGGGGGCGTCCGCCGTCCAGGCCGGCAGGGCGCCGTCGGCCGGGACGGGGACGCCGTCGGGCAGGGCAGGCACTACTTCTTCTTGTCCTTGGCGTCCTTGGCGCCGCCCGAGTCGCTGGACAGGGCCGCGATGAAGGCGTCCTTCGGGACCTCGACGGACCCGATGGTCTTCATGCGCTTCTTGCCCTCCTTCTGCTTCTCGAGCAGCTTGCGCTTGCGGGAGATGTCGCCGCCGTAGCACTTGGCGAGCACGTCCTTGCGCATGGCGCGGATCGTCTCGCGGGCGATGACCCGGGCGCCGACGGCGGCCTGGATCGGCACCTCGAACTGCTGGCGCGGGATGAGCTCCTTGAGCTTGGCGGTCATGGCGACGCCGTAGTCGTAGGCCTTCTCCTTGTGCACGATGGCGCTGAACGCGTCCACCTTGTCGCCCTGCAGCAGGATGTCGACCTTGACCAGGTCGGCCTCCTGGTCCCCCGTGGGGTCGTAGTCGAGCGAGGCGTAGCCGCGGGTGCGCGACTTCAGCTGGTCGAAGAAGTCGAACACGATCTCGGCCAGCGGCAGGGTGTAGCGCAGCTCGACCCGGTCCTCCGACAGGTAGTCCATGCCCTGCATGGAGCCGCGGCGGTCGGTGCACAGCTGCATGACCGTGCCGACGAACTCGCTCGGGGTCAGGATCGTGGCCTTGACCACGGGCTCGCGGACCTGGCGGATCTTGCCGCCGGGGAACTCCGACGGGTTGGTCACGTTCACCCAGGTGCGGTCCTCGAGCTCGACGTCGTAGATGACGTTGGGCGCGGTGGAGATGAGGTCGAGGTTGAACTCGCGCTCCAGGCGCTCGCGCACGATCTCCAGGTGCAGCAGGCCGAGGAACCCGACGCGGAAGCCGAACCCCAGGGCGACCGACGTCTCCGGCTCGTAGTTGAGCGCGGCGTCGTTGAGCTTGAGCTTGTCGAGCGCCTCGCGCAGCACCGGGTAGTCCGAGCCGTCGATGGGGTACAGCCCCGAGAACACCATCGGCTTGGGGTCGTCGTACCCGCCGAGCGCCTCGGCGGCCGGCTTGGCGGCGTTGGTGACGGTGTCGCCGACCTTCGACTGGCGCACGTCCTTCACGCCGGTGATGAGGTAGCCGACCTCGCCGACGCCCAGGCCCTTGGTGGGGTTCGGCTCGGGCGAGATGACGCCGATCTCGAGCAGCTCGTGGGTGGCGCGGGTGGACATCATGGCGATGCGCTCGCGCGGGCTGAGGTTGCCGTCGACGACGCGCACGTACGTCACGACGCCGCGGTAGATGTCGTAGACGGAGTCGAAGATCATGGCGCGCGCCGGGGCGCCGGCGTCGCCGACGGGCGCGGGCACCGTCCGGACGATCCGGTCCAGCAGCGCCTCGACGCCCTCGCCGGTCTTGCCCGAGACGCGCAGCACGTCCGCCGGGTCGACGCCGACCAGGTTGCCGATCTCCTCGGCGTACTTCTCCGGCTGCGCCGCCGGCAGGTCGATCTTGTTGAGCACCGGGATGATCTCGAGGTCGTTCTCCATCGCCAGGTACAGGTTGGCGAGGGTCTGGGCCTCGATGCCCTGGGCCGCGTCGACGAGCAGCACCGCGCCCTCGCACGCCGCCAGCGACCGGGAGACCTCGTAGGTGAAGTCGACGTGGCCGGGCGTGTCGATCATGTTCAGCGCGTACGCGGCGTCGTCGACCTGCCACGGCATGCGCACGGCCTGCGACTTGATGGTGATGCCGCGCTCGCGCTCGATGTCCATGCGGTCGAGGTACTGCGCGCGCATGGCGCGCGCCTCGACGACGCCGGTGAGCTGCAGCATCCGGTCGGCGAGCGTCGACTTGCCGTGGTCGATGTGCGCGATGATGCAGAAGTTGCGGATGAGCTCGGGCGCGGTGGCGTTCGGCTCGATGCTCGCGCTCAGCGCGGGTCCGGGGATGGGCAACGCGATCGGGCTCCGTCTCGTCTGGCGGGGTGCGCCCGTGCGGGGTGCGGGCCCGCCGGGCTCGGCGCGACCCCGTCCGCGACGGGCCAGGCCATTGTCCCACGGGTGCGAGGGCCGGGCGGCGGTGCCTACGGTCGGAGGACCGAAGGCAGTGGAAGGAGCACACCGATGGCACACCTGACCGGCAAGCGCGTCCTGGCGATCGTCACCAACTACGGCGTGGAGCAGGACGAGCTGGTCGTCCCCGTGGAGCGGCTGCGCGAGCAGGGCGCGGAGGTCACCGTGGCCGCCGCCGAGCCCGGCGAGGTCCAGACGCTGACCGGCGACAAGAACCCCGGCCGCGTGGTGACCGCGGACCTGACCCTCGACGCCGCGGACTCCGACGGCTACGACCTGCTGCTCGTCCCGGGCGGCACGATCAACGCCGACACCCTGCGGCTGCAGCGGCCGGCCGTCGACCTGGTCCGGTCGTTCGCCGCCTCAGGCCGACCCATCGCGGCGATCTGCCACGGCCCGTGGGCGCTCGTGGAGGCCGACGTCGTGCGCGGCGCGACGCTCACCTCGTACTGGTCGCTGGCCACGGACGTGCGCAACGCCGGCGGCGAGTGGGTCGACAAGTCCGTGGTCCGCGACAACGGCGCGGGCTACCTGCTGGTGACCTCCCGCACCCCGGACGACCTCGACGACTTCCTCGGCGAGATCGCGGTGGTGCTGGAGGCGCAGGCCACGGAGTGACCGGCCGCGGGTGACGCGCGACGGCGGCACGTCCCACCGGGGCGTGCCGCCGTCGTGTCGCGGGCTGCCGGCGCCCGCCCCGCGCTAGCGTCCGCGCGTGGGCACCGACCACCTCGACCTGCTCGCCGCGTTCCAGGACGCCTTCGCCGACGCGGCGGACCGCGCGCGCCCGGACGCGCACGTCCCCGGCCTCGGCGGCTGGCGGGTGCGCGACCTCGTCGCCCACCTCGCCGGCGTCCACCACTGGGCGGCGGGCATGGCGACCGGAGACCCGGACCGCCCCGACCACCTCCCCGCCACCGACGACCGCCTGGGCGCGCACTACCGCGCGCACGCCGCCGCGGTGCACGCCACCCTCGCCGGCCTCGCCCCGGACGCGCCCTGCCGCACGCTGACCGGCCCGGGACCGGCGTCGTTCTGGCGCCGCCGGCAGGCGCACGAGACGCTCGTGCACCTGCACGACCTGCGGGCCGCGCTCGCGGGCACCCGCACGCCCGGGGTCCTCGACGGCGTCGCGGCCGCGGGGCCGGCGGTGTGGGCCGACGGCGTCGACGAGGTCGTGACGATGTTCGAGCCGCGGCAGGTGCGCCTCGGCCGGACGGACCCGCTGCCCCGCACCGTGGCCCTGCACGCCACCGACACGGGCGACCGGTGGGTGCTCGGCGCGCACGAGGACGGGCGCGACGGCGCCGAGCCGCCGGCCGCGACCCTCGCGGCGCCCGCGCGCGACCTGGCCCTGGTCCTGTGGCGGCGGCTCCCGCTGGGCGCGGTCGACGCCGTCGTGACGGGCGAGCCGGGCGCGGTCGCCGAGGCCCTCGCCCGTCCCGTCACGCCGTGAGCGCGCCCGCGGCGTAGCCTGTCGCCCTACGTGCTCGGCGCGGCGCCCGAGGGCGAGGAGCAGGAGCTCATCAACTACGGCGTGCTCGGCGGCATCGTCATCGGCCTCGTCGCCGCGCTGCTGTTCCAGAAGTACTACCGGATCA
>NZ_LWGM01000228.1 GCF_001750215.1 Isoptericola variabilis
CGCCGTGCCCGGCCGCGATGGCGCGCACGATGGCGAGCCCCAGGCCCGAGCCGCGGGTGCCGCGCGCGGCGTCGCCGCGGGCGAACCTCTCGAAGATCCGGTCGCGGTCGGCCGCGGGCACGCCCGGGCCGGTGTCGCGGACCCACAGCCGGGCGTGCCCGTCCACCACCCCCGAGCCGACCGCGACCGTGGCGCCCGGCGCGGTGAACTTCACGGCGTTCTCCGCGAGCTGCAGACCCGCCTGCGTGAGCCGCTGCGCGTCGCCGGGCACGACGGCGTCCGCGCGGGCGTCCACGACCCACCGCCGGTCGCCGAGGGCGCGCGCCCGGTCGAGCAGGTCGTCGGTGAGGCGGCCCAGGTCCACGGGCGCCGCGCGCACGAAGTCGGGCCGCTCGGCCTTGGCCAGCAGCACCAGGTCCTCGACGATGCGGCTCATGCGCGCGATCTCGTCGAGCAGCAGGGCGCGGGTCTCGGCGACGTCGGCCGGGTCGTCGGGGTCGAGCACCTCGAGGTTGCCGCGCAGCACGGTCAGCGGGGTGCGCAGCTCGTGACCGGCGTCGTCCAGGAACTGCCGCTGGCCCTCGAAGGCGGCGGCGAGCCGGTCAAGCATCGTGTTGAAGGTGCGGGCCAGCGCGGCGACGTCGTCGTCGCCGCGCACCGGCGCGCGCAGGTCCAGGCGGTCCTCCCCCACCTGCCGCGCGGTCGCGCCCAGCAGCGTCAGCGGGCGCAGCAGGCGCCCGGCCACGAGCCACGCCACGATGCCGACGAGCACCAGCACCACCACGCCGACCACGGTGAACGTGCGCATCAGGTCGGCCTGCGGCTCCAGGGCGCGGTCCAGCGCCACGGCCACCACGTAGGCGCCGGAGTGCGGCTCGCCGTCGATGCGCACGGGCACGACGACGGAGTGCACGCGCCCGACGTCGGTGTCGAGGTGCCGCTCGACGACCCGCGCGGTGTCCGGCGGCACGCCGGCCACCGTGGCGCGCAGCGCGGCGTCGTCGGCGAGCGCCGCGGCCCAGGCCGGCGAGTAGAGCTCGGGGTCGCCGTCGCGGAACGTCACCAGGGCCTCGTGCGCGCCGGGCACGTTGCGCTCGATCGCCACGCGCAGCAGCTGCTCGACGCTGGTGAACGGCTCGCCGGTGTCCGGGTCGACGCCGGTGGCGGCGAGGCGGCGGAACTCCTCCACCTCCTGCCCCAGGTCCTCGTCGACGCCGTCGACCACGGTGCGGGTCTGGATGGCGTCGGTGAGCAGGCCCGTGGCGAGCAGCCCGAGCGCCGTCATCGCCAGCACCGAGGCCACGACCTTGGCGCGGACGGTCAGCGGTCGCCTCACCGCAGCGCCGTCCCGTCGAGCCAGCGCTCCACGGCGTCGAGCCGGCGCGACGTCGCCTCCCGCCAGCCGGCCTCCTGCACCCGGTGCGGGCCCGTGGCCAGCGACAGCAGCACCCCCGCCGTGCGGACCGCGAGCGCGTCGGCGCCCACGGCGTCGGCGTACGCGCGGGCGTGCTCGCGGGCGTACGCCCGCAGCCGCGGGGCGTCCCACCCGCGCAGCAGCGACAGCGTCTCCAGGTGCGCGACGAGGCAGCCCAGGTCGTCGGCCCGGTGGCCGGGGCCCGCGGAGTCCACGTCGAGCAGCCCCGTGATGCGGCCGCCGGTGAGCAGCACCTGCGCCTCGTACAGGTCGCCGTGCGTCGGCTCGTCGCCGGGGTCGCCGGCGACGGCGTCGGTCACCGCCGCCGCGAGCCGCGCCGCCCGCTCCGCCTCCTGCGGCAGCACGATGCCGATGACGGCCGCGTAGTGCGCCGCGCCCTCGCTCCACGAGCGGCGGCGGGGCAGCCCGCGCACCGCGGCCGGCAGCCGGTCCAGCAGCTCCAGCACCTGCGCCGGCGACGGCGCCCGGCCCCCGTCGCGCACCACCTCGCGCATCGGGGTGCCGTGCAGCGGCGCCAGGGCGACCAGCCCGTTGTCGGTCCAGCCGAGGGGCCGCGGCACGGGCAGCCCGGCGTCGGCCAGCAGCGCGTGGCGGGCGTGCAGCGCCTCGACCCGGTCGGGCCGCACCACCTTGAGGAACACCCGGCCCCGGGGCGTGCTCGCCTCGACGACGGCGCGCCGGGTGGGGCGGTAGGCGAGCACCTGCAGCCGCACGGGGCCGCCCGCGTCGGGCACGCACAGGTCGCGCAGCAGCCGGGCGAGGGCGCGCGGCTCGTGCAGCGGCCGCAGCGCGGGCAGCCCGGGGTCGTCCTGGAACATCCACACCACCGCGGTGCGGTCGCCGTCCGCGAGCGCGACGACGCCCGGCCGCTGCGCGTCGTCGGGGCGGCCGAGGCTCGCCCCGAGCGTCTCGCCGCGCACGCCGTGCGGCCAGCGCACGCTCGCGCGGTACGAGACGGTGGTCGAGCGGCCGGGGCGGTGGTCGACCTGCCGCACCGACCACGTCGTGACCTCGCCGCCGGCCGTCGCGACCGCGGCGGTCAGCAGCGCACCGGCGCCGGGCCCGGTCAGCACGTCGAGGTCGGTGGCCACGAGCCCATCCTGGTCAGTGGCGGCCGATCGTGCCGGGCGAAGTTCGGCGACCTCGCCCGGCACGGTCCCCGCGGTCCCGGCCGAGGTCCCGGCCGAGGTCCCGGCCGGGTTCCCGGGAGCGGTGGCGAGGGCGGTGCCCGCCGTCATGACCGCCGGCGTCTCCGCCGGCCCGGGGTGCAGCGGCACCTCAGTCGTCCGCGTCGTCGGGGCTGTCGGCCGTGCGGTCCGGGGTGTCCGCGGTCCGGTCGGGGGTGTCGTCGGCGTCGTCGGGGGTGTCCGCCGTGCGGTCGTCGGCGTCGTCGGCCGCGGGCGTGTCCGCGGTGTCCACCGTGTCCACGGCCTGCACCCGGGCCGGCGCGGGCGCCGGCGAGTCGACGGCAGACTCGTCCGGCGAGTCGGCGGACTCCGGGCTGGCGTCGCCCTCCGGCGCGGGCCGGGTCGAGGCCTCGGTCGTCGACCGGGTGGTCGGCTGGCTCTTGGCCTGGTCGGTCGGCTGGCCCGACGGCTCGGCCGCGGCGAGCGTGACGGCCGCGGCGGCCTGCTCGGCGGCGGGCCGGTCGTTGAGCGTGACGGCCGCGGCGGCCCCCGCGACGCCGACGCCGAGGGCGGCGGCCGTCCCGACGACGACCCAGCGCTTGGTGATCGACGGCTTCATGGTGGTGCTCCCTCCTCGGCGGCCGCGGCTCGGCCGCCGTCCGGCCTCCAGCCTGCGGGGCCCGGATGAGACGCCGAGGAGACGCAGATGAGAGAGCTCTCATCCGATCGGCCCGAGAACGCCCCGGAGACGACCCGGAGACGACCCGGAAATGACGGTGCCGCCGGGCGTCGTCGGCGCGCATGCTGGCGGCATGGAGACCACGCACGCCGCCGCCGGGCAGCGCACCTGGCGCCTGATCGACGTCGCCGCCGGACCGGGCCCGGGCGGGGGGCCGCTCGAGCGGCTGCTCGACGGACCCGACGGCTGGGCCCTGCGGGGCGCGGAGCAGGTGGGCCGCGCCGTGGCGCAGGAGACCTTCGGCCACGCCGACGAGGCGTTCGAGGCCGCCGAGTACGAGACCAAGCTGCGCCACCAGGAGGACCAGCTGGTCCGCCTCGCCGTGGCCGTCGAGGGCGCCGACGGCGACCCGGACGCCGTGGCCGGGGTCGCGCTGGTGTTCCTGCCGACGTCGGCCAACCAGCACCTGGCCGAGGTCGACGTCATGGTGCGGCCCGACGGCCGCGGGCGCGGGCTGGGCGCCGAGCTGCTCGCCTGGGCCGAGGGCGTGGCCCGCGACGCGGGGCGCGGCACGGTCCAGAGCTGGGTCGGGTTCGGCGAGCACGCGACCGGCCCGCAGGTCGCGCCGACGACGGGCACCGGCACCGCCCCGGCCGACCTGCCGGGCGTGCGGTTCGCGCTGGGGCGCGGCTACGTCGTCGAGCAGGTGGAGCGGCGCTCGCAGCTCGACGTGCCGGTCGCGCCGGAGCGGCTCGAGGCGTTCGCCGCCGAGGCCCGCGGGAAGGCCGACGGCTACCGCACGCACGTGTGGCACGGGCACGTGCCCGAGGAGTGGGCGGAGCCGTTCGCCGTGCTCGAGACCCGCATGTCGACGGACGCGCCGATGGGCGGCCTCGACTGGCGCGAGGACGTGTGGGACGCGGGGCGGGTGCGCCGCAACGAGCAGCAGATCGCCGAGATGGGCCGCGACTTCGTCATCACGGCGGCCGAGCACGAGGCGTCGGGCGAGCTCGCCGCGATGACCATGCTCACCTGGCACCGCGAGCCGCGGGAGTTCGCGTTCCAGTGGGACACGATCGTGCTCCGGGCGCACCGCGGCCACCGGCTCGGGATGCTCGTCAAGGCGGTGAACCTGCAGCAGCTCGCGGAGCTGCGGCCCAGCACCCGGCGCGTGCACACGTGGAACGCCGAGGAGAACAGCCACATGCTGGCCATCAACGTCGCGCTGGGCTTCCGGCCGGCGGGCGGCGCGGCGGCGGTGCAGAAGCTCCTCCCGCCGAGATAGAACCCTCTCCTGCCGAGATAGAGAGCTCTGGCGCCGAGATAGAGAGGTCCCTCTCTATCTCGGCGGAGCGGGTCTCTATCTCGGCGAGGCGGGTCTCTATCTCGGCGAGGCGGGTCTCTATCTCGGCGGCGGGCCTCGGCCCCCGTCGTGCAGCCGCGCCAGCAGGCCGCGTTCGCCGTCGACAACTACCTGCGCAACACCCACGTGCCCGAGGAGGTGTTCCGCGCCATCCCGCGCGCCGTCGGCATGCAGGTGCCG